>JAWBTS010000001.1:0-43162 GCA_039000375.1 Candidatus Aenigmatarchaeota archaeon
ATTATATCAGTCATATGGATTTCCATTAGAGCTTATAAAAGAAATAGCAAAAGAAAGGAATATAGTTGTAGATGAAAAAGGATTTAAAGAAGAATATAAAAAACATCAAGAAATAAGTAGAACTGCTTCAAAAGGAATGTTTAAGGGAGGTTTGCTAGATTCCAGCGAAATTTCAAAGAAGTATCATACTGCAACACACTTGTTACATCAAGCTTTGAGAGACGTTTTGGGTAATCATGTAAGACAAATGGGAAGTAATATAACTCCAGAAAGGTTAAGATTTGATTTTACTCATGACAAAAAGTTGACAAAAGAAGAAATAGAAATGATTGAAAAGATCGTTAACGAAAAGATAAGAGAAGGCTTAGAGGTAAAACGTATTGACATGCCATTAGAAGAAGCTAAAAAGATAGGCGCATTAGGTTTTTTTGAAGATAAATATGGTGATATAGTCTCTGTTTATATGATAGGAGATTACTCAAAAGAAATCTGTGGAGGGCCACACGTAGATAACACTTCTAAGTTGGGAGTTTTTAAAATAATAAAAGAAGAGGGTGTTGCAGCTGGGATAAGAAGAATAAAGGCAATTTTGATTCAAGAGGAAGAATCTAACAAAAAATAGAAAAATTATCCAAAAAGCGATGAAAGTGCTGCTGCAGCTTCTTCTGCCTTCTTTTCTACTTCCTCTTCCTTTTTCTCTTCCTTTACTTCTTTAGTAGTTTGCGATGCTTCTGCACTAGCTGCTACAGGAAAACTTACATTTCTGATTGCTTCATCTATGTTAACTCCTTCTAACGCTGCAACCAAAGCTTTTATTTGAGCTTCGTCAACATTTTCTTCTACAGCTTTTGCAATCTTTTTCAAATTTTCTTCATTTATCTCTTTTTTTGCCGAATGAAGTAATAATGCTGCATATATCATATTCATTTTTATCAACTCATGATAAGCGTTTATTACATCAAAAACATCGAAAATTTAAATACTTTTCTTTGATTAATATAAAAGATAAAATTCTAAGATGAGTGAAATTACAACTTAAGCTTTCTTCTTAACTTTACATAAATTCCATAATCGATATATTCTTTTCTGTTTAAGTAATAGCTTGTTAATGGAGCAAGATTTCTCTTTTCTTCTATCTTTTCTTTAACAATAATCGAGAATGAGTCAGAACCAGCTCCACTGCCATAGGAAGTTAGTAATATTCTTTCATTAGGTTTTGCGACATCTAAAACATTACAAAGTCCTAGAAGAGAAGAACCGGAATAAGTATTTCCTATATTTCTTACAATTTCCAAACTTTTTTCTAATTTTTCTTTAGGAATTCCTAGCTCTTTAGCGGCCTTTAAAGGAAATTTTCCATTAGGCATATGAAAAACTACATAGTCAAAGTCATTCGGAGTAAAGCCTGTAGCTTCAAAAAGATTTTTTGTAGCAGCTATTACATGTTTAAAATACGCTGGCTCTCCAGTAAACCTTCCTGCATGCTTAGGATAAAATTCTCCTTCTACTCTAAAAAAATCTGGAGTATCTGTAGCGAAGCTTGTAGTTGCTTCTATTTTGGCTAAAGCTTCTTTTTCATCCCCAAGTATAAATGCTGCACCTCCAGAACCTGCGGTGAACTCTAAAGCATCACCCGGCCTCGATTGAGCACAGTCAGCGCCTATTGCCAAGCCATATCTTATCATTTCAGCTTTTATCATTGCATAGCAAATTTGCATAGCAGCAGTCCCAGCTTTACACGCAAATTCTAGATCTGCACAAAATAGGTTTTGCGAAGCTCCTATTGCTTCAGCAATTGTAGTTCCACTTGGCTTTACAACATATGGATGCGACTCTGAACCAACAAATATAGCTGTAATTTCATTAGGATTTATCTGAGCTCTTTTCAGAGCATTTTTAGCAGCTTCTACTCCAATCGTTACAGTGTCTTCGTCTATATCAGCAACAGATTTTTCATTCACACCTAGTTGAGGAACCTCTCCTCCCCATATTCTTGCAATCTCCTCCACTTTTATTCTATATTTTGGAATATAAGCTCCATAGCCTACTATTCCAACCTCTTTCATTTTCCCACCATTTAGTTTAGGTAGTTTTTAAGCAGTATGAGATAATGTTACTACAAAATAGAAATTAAATAATTTAAATATTTACCAACTAAAATTTACTTATTGACGAAATAAAATTCTACTGATTATAAGTTTTGGTGAATAGAGTAAGAATGAAACCTAGGTGTTTGATAACTATAGAGTAATAATTTTATATACAAAAAATAAACAACTTAAATTTAAGAATTATATTGATAAAGATATGAAAAATCTTGAAATAAAAGAAAAAATGGCAATAGAATTTTTAAGAAACATAAAAGAAAAAGATATAATAACAACGATATTTCATAACGACACAGACGGTATTTGCAGCTGCGTTCTAATAAATAAATTTTTAAAAGAAAGGATAGGAAAACCGAGTGATATAATAATTTCGCAGCCGATGCCACTTACTAAAACATTAATACAAAGAATCAAACTATCGATCCCGACAAAAATAATAGTGTTAGATTTAGCTATAGATCAAGAGAAAAATCTATGTAGAAGATTGGAAGGAATAAGTGAAACTTTAGTAATAGATCATCATCAAATAACAAATATGATAAATTTCAAAAAAATTATATATTATAACCCTCTTATCGAAAAGGATGTTTATCAATCTGCATCTTATCTAACATATAAGCTATGTTCAAAAATAATAGATATGAAAAATTATTTATGGATTTCCCTTATAGGAATAGCTGGAGATTATAATATAAACGATTCTTTGGACTTGATAGAAGAAGGAAAAAATATTTACTCTGATCTTCTCCAGGAAGATGGAGAAAAAAGTTTCATCAATTCTATATTTGGTAGGGCTAGCGATATGATAACTGCAATGAGAGCTTCCCACATATCTTCAGAAAAGATCGCAAAAATTATAGAGAGTATGGAAAGCATAGTAGAAATAAATCAAAGAAGAGATATGATAGAATATTATGAAAAGGTACAGAGCGAAGTAGCAGGCATACTTGCAAGTGTAAAAAGTAATGCAGAAATAAATGAAAATATATTATTTTATGAGATTAAATCAAAATATAATTTACGATCAGTAATTTCTACAAAGCTTTCAGAACTCTATACCAATAAGATAATATTCGTGTGGGAAGTAAGTAGAAACAAAGTAAAATTCTCAGTAAGAAATAAAAACAATAATATAGACCTAGCTAAGTTATTAAAAGAAGTTAGTAAAGATTTTAGAACAGCAATAACTGGTGGTCATAAGCTAGCTGCCGGCGGTTCAATAAGTATAGATGAGTTTAATTTATTTAAAGAAAAAATAAAGGAATTTATCTCGAGAGAAAATTTAGTAAAATTAAGCTAAAAGTTTTAACACAAATAGTTTTAATACAAATACCGCTTAAATAAATTTACTCTTTATTTTTTATACCAACAACTAAAGCATGAGACTCTTCATAAGGTTCTAGATTTACCATTTCTAAGATTTTATATCCGCTTTCTTCAAGTTTGTTTTTTTCATTTCTATATATAATTTCTGGATCTTTTGTAACATCTATACTTCTCGATTTTATTGCTATAATTAGATATCCGCCTTTCTTAAGAAATATATCAGCATTTCTAATCGCAATTTCTATTTCGTCTGGTTGTGCTATATCACAATAAACTATATCAACCTCTTCAACCCAGAAGTAATTGTTAGGTAATCTTGCGTCAGCAAATATAGGAACAATGTTTTCTCTTTTTTTAGCTAAATCTAAGAAGGAGTAAAACACACGTTCCGCAAACTCTACGCCGTATATTATTCCATCGCTACTTATTATATCGCTTATATGGGAGCAAGTTGTTCCAGTAGAAACACCCAAATATAAAATTTTACAACCTTTCTTAAAAGGAAAAGTTTTTAATCCATTTAGTATTGCTGCAGCTATTTTGCTTCTATATGGATCCCACTCTCTTAATTCTTCTGAGCTTTTTGTCACGTATTTAGTATAAAGTTTTTTTTCTTCATTATCAAAAAACACATTCTCAAATAATTCTATCAATCTTTTATCTTCTTTTTTATTTTTTTCTTTTACGCTTTCTTTCTTATCCATTCTTTATCACTTTTGATATTTCTTCCTCCAATTCTTTTTTTAATCTTTCTCTTTCATCCCTTTGAGAATAGAAATCTATTTTTATTGCAAGAGATATCTTCGATGCTAAAATTCTTGCAATCTTTCCTCTATATTCTTTGGGAGCATTTTTTATATAAGGTGAATGATATATTATTCCATGTTTTGGAGGCTTTATCTTTTCACGATTTTTCAAATGTCTAAACAAAGCTTTTTCACTTCCTAATAACTGAATAGTCGAAGCACTCATCCTTGCAAGATTTTTTAAAGAGCCAGCATGGGAAAGAAGCATTAACGCTATTTCTTCTCCGACCAAATAAGATAAATTTGGAGCAATATAATTTATTTCTTCTTTTACATGGTTTTCAATTTTCTCTTTTACATTTTTGTAAAAATTTAAAAAATCTTCTAATTTACTTATTAATTCTTTATCTTTTTCACTAATTTTTATTCCAAATTCTTCTTCTGATCTCGAACTTTTAATTTTGTTTAAAATCCTTTCTAGCTCTTCGTCACTCAACTTTGTAGTAGGGCTATAAAGCCAACATAGTTCTTTGAATCTTTCTTTAAATGGTTGATAAAATTTTTCTAATGTTGTTAAAATATCATAAGCTCTTATTATTATTTTCTCTCTTTCTATTTTCATTCTACTCTCGCTAAATTTTATTCCAAATTCTATTACGATCTTATTAAACTCTTTATCATCTTTAACTAGATTTTTTTCAATGGCGATTCTTCTAATATTTTTTCTTCCGATACTTTTTGCAACGTCATTTTCTATAATCTCGTATCCAATATTTTTCAATTCATTTAAAACCTCATTTTTATCTGTTTTAAAATCCCTGAACAGTATTAATGAACCATTCTCATCAAGGGCAATATAACCAATAGGAAATAAGGCAAGGTAAGCTATTTTTTTATTTTTCATAAAGATTAAAATCTAATTAATTGTTTTATTGTTATCGGTAAATATTTATTTTGCCTATTTGATAAATTTTAAGATAATTTAAATATTTAATTGCGGTAGAAATTTTTATTTTAGTGATCAAAAATGGGAAGAATAAGATCTAAAGAAGTTAAAATGTTAGCTTTTCAATTGCTAGCAACAGGAAAATTTACAGATAACTTTGAAAAAAATAAGATTTTGTTAAACGAGATTAAGCTTTCGTTAACAAAAAGAATGAGAAATAAGGTTGCAGGATATATAACTAGATTAGTTAAGAATGCTCAAAAGCCAAAAGTTGAGACAAAAGAATAAATAGGATCTCATTTTCTCAGACGTTATGGATAATCAACTTCAATAGATTTTTTATTATTCGGTAAAACAAAAAGCTTTATATACAAAAACAAATATTAATTTAAAAATTATGAGAGTTGCATTTATGCTTGCTAGTATAATAGCAAGCTTAGTGACAATTCCATTTATTTCTCAGCAATTAGATAATAGCTATACGCCAACAGGGGCACTACTTTTGAATATTAATACAAGTGATGTATATGAAATACCAGGATATACAAAAAGCTTCGAAGGTCCAGAAAGAATAGAAAGAGAAATTCAAACACCATATGGAAAGTTTTATTTCTATATAAGTAGCGATGAAGTATTCCAAAAGCTTAGTAAAGGTGATAGCGAGATTATTGTAAAAAGTTCATCAAATTCTACGGAGTGGAGTATAAAAAATTCTGATATACTACTTTATGTTATTAAAACTCCTTCGAAAATTGTTGAGAGATGCGAATCAAAAAATGGTTATATAGAGCGTAGCATAGAGCTTGGTTCTATAAGCGAGAAGTACTATGGATTGCATTTTGATGATATGAATAAAAGCTGCGAAAAGACTAAAACTATTTTACAATCTGAAGTAGAGAGAATGGAAGGAATGAAAAAACAAATGTTAAATATTCCACCAAAGGTTGTAATAAATGAATTTTTCATAAAGAGAAACGAAAGCAACTACACCTATGAGCAATGGGTAGAATTGTATAACAACGAAGTTTTTAGCGTAAATCTAAGCACATGGAAATTAGAAACAAAGAAAAGTGAAAGCAACACAACTTATTATTGCGATCTCAATGGAATAACAATAGAAGCAAAAGGTTATGTAGTAATAAATTGTACAGATAAACTTGGATTAACAAAAGGAATTATAATGCTTAAGAAAGATGATACAATAGTAGATCAGGTAACTTATGGAAGCTTTGACGATGGAATAAAAAGCGATAACGCTCCTAAACCAAGCGAAGATAGAGCTGTAGGAAGATGTCCAAATGGAAGCGATAGCGATGTAGATATACTAGATTTTAAGGAAATGACTCCAACACCAGGAGACGAAAACATTTGTTGAATTTCTATTTTCGTATTTTTTATTTTTATCAAAATTTTATATTTCTAATTTAAGAACATAAAAACTCTCAAAATAACAAATTCATAAAATATCCGAATATTATACCAAAGATAATTGTCAAAGGTAATGTTAAAATCCAAGATATGAGAATTTCTGTTACTATTTCCCATCTAACACCAGAAATCCTTCTCGCAGCTCCAACACCAAATACTGAACTAGCATCTACATGAGTAGTAGAGACAGGAATACCAAATTGAGAAGCTAGTTGCAAAACATTTGCACCAGAGAAGTCTGAAATAAATCCTTGTTCAGGCGTTAGTTTTGTAATTCTCATTCCTAATGTTTTTATTATTCTCCATCCTCCATAAGCAACGCCAAGACCAGCAACTATCCCAACGCTTATTATTACCCAATACGGCACTATAACTTCTTTCCATCCATAATAAAGCATAAGAAGCATGAGTAACATTCCCATTGGTTTTTGGGCATCATTTCTTCCATGACTAAATGAGAAATATGCGCTTGCAATTCTTTGAAGATTTATAAATATATATTTCATTTTCTTGGCAGGAAAGGATTGAAAGAGAAAATACACAGATTTCATCATAATATAACCTCCTACGAACCCCAATACTGGAGCAATGATTATAGCCAAGAGAATTGGAATTAGCCCACGATAGTTTATAACATTAATATTTCTAGAAATTGCTAAGGAAGCTCCAATAAGAGCTCCGATCAATCCGTGTGTTTCACTTACAGGAATTCCAAATTTGTAACATATCAAACTCCAAGTTAAACATCCAAGAATGGCTGAGGGCACTGTCACTAAGGAAATCATTTCAATAGAAACAATTCCTTTACCTATTGTTATTGCCACAGCAGTTCCTGTTAAAGCACCAATAATTTCCATAATACTGGCAATAATTATTGCTTGTGTTGGAGAAAGAGACCTTGAACCTATTGCAGAGGCTATTGCTTGTGCAGCATCTGTAAAACCAGAAACGAATGCATATAAATAAATTAAAATTGCAGAAAACAAAAATAAAAAGTCCATAGTGATCACTGAAAAAAGCTAACTATACTTTATTCTAAGCGTACTAAATATAATGGCAAAATTCTCACATTTGTCCATAGTGTCTTCAAGCAATTGAAATATTTCTTTCCATTTCATTATTAAAAGTAAATTTCTTTTTGCAAAAGATGTTGTACCATTCATCAATTTTTTCAATATATCTCTATGTAGAATATCTCCTTTGTTTTCTAGTTCATGCAATTTTTCTATAATTATAATAAAATCTTTAGATTGAAATTTTCTCTCAGTTAAAATTAAAATACCTTTATGGATATTTTCAAAAGCTTCTTTAAGCAGATTAAAGAATTTGTTAAGTGCTTCATTGCTACTTCTAATATTAAATATATAAAGACGATTTGCAATATGTTCCAAATTATCTATTATATCATCAAGGCTTTCAGTTAGAATTTTTATATCTTCTTTGTCTAAAGGCAGAATGAATATTTTTTCTATCTCTTCTGTTATATAATGAACAATATCATCTGCTTCACTTTCAATTCTTTTTAATTCTTTCCATCCGCTTTTTATATTTCTTATATCTTTTAATATATCTTGAAAAGTTTTGCTAGACTCCTCTATAAGTAGTGATTGTTTTACTAAACCTTGAAATATTTTATTATTTTTTCTAACAAACATGGGAATATAAAATTATTTTGTCTTTAAAATCCAGCAAGCTTGAAACCAAGTTTTAATAAGGTTTTAACAAGCTTCAAATAATTTCCATGAGTAATATCATAAATGTCTTCGCCTTCCAATGCTTCGGCAAGCTTGTTTAATTGATCATCGCTAAGTTTTTCAACAATCTCACGAAGTTTTTCTATCTTTTTTAAGGTATTGCCACGGGACTTGTACCAAAGAGTATTATATTCTTTCAATATTTTTAAATCATTTTTATCTAATGCTTTCTTTATAACCTTTGCTGCTATCTCGCTTGCTGTCATAGCTTCTCCTATGCCGCCACCATGAATAGGATTTACTTGATGAGCAGCATCTCCAACTAATAATACATTTTCTTTAACCATATCTCTTAAGAATCCTCCAACCGGAATTGCACCACCTTTAACTTCTATTATACTACCTTTTCTCAATTCTTCACGTGAGGCTATAAATTTATCAAGATAATATCTCGCTCCTTTTTCGTTAGAGCCAACTATTCCGACGCCAACATTTGCTCTATTCTTTCCTTTTGGGAAAATCCAAACATATCCTCGAGGTGCCACTTCACTACCAAGAAATATTTCAAGCTTTTTTTCATCTCTAAGCTTTATGTTTGCAAGTTCATATTCAAAACCAGAGTCAACTAAAAAAGGCGAGCAGGTAGTATTTATTCCTGCCTTTTTTGCAATCATAGATTCTACTCCATCAGCTCCAACTATTATTTTTCCCTTTATCTCCATATCCTCTCCAACAATATTTGCTTTTATTCCAGTTATTTTTCCCTTCTCTTTTATCAAATCGTAAACATAAGACTTGGCTAGTATTTTTGCTCCCGCGTTTGAAGCTTCTATTGCTAACCATTTATCAAACATCTTTCTCTCCAAAACATATCCAAATCCTTTTACCTCTACAAATTTACCATTAGGTGCATAAATAAATGCGCCATCAATTTTTTGAGCGATGCAGAATGATGGAAGTTTTAGATTCAATCTCTCTTCTATAGTTTTAGAAAACCCTTCTCCACATCTTACAGGAGTTCCTATCTCTTCGTTCCTATCTAATACAATAACGTTCACTCCACTTTCTGCTAACCTTTTGGCGCACCAAGCTCCGGCCGGTCCGCAACCCACAATAATTACGTCCACTTCTTTATCTATTTTTATCATTTAAGCCCACCTAATAGCTTTTACAGGGCAGAAATTCGAGCATATTTTGCAACGCGTGCAACGATTTTCTATCCACTTAGGGCCTTCTTTGCTATACTCTAATGCTTGAACTGGACAAACTGCTACACAACCAAAGCAACGAATACATTTGTTTCTATCTATTAGGAGAATTTTTTCACTTGCCATTAACTTTTATTTCTTTTTAAAATATTTAAAAATTATGAAAAATGAAAAAAGTTTTGAACAAAATAAAATCCTGCAAAGAGGGGCAGAAGCAATTATATATTTAGAAAACGAGAATATTGTAGTTAAAGATAGAATAAAAAAGAGTTATAGAATTAAAGAAATAGATGAGAAACTTAGAAGAATAAGAACGAAAAGAGAGGCAAAATTATTAAAGGTTGCTAGAGAGCTTGGAGTAAGAACTCCTAAAGTTATTAGTGCAGAAGAATATAAAATAAAAATGGAGTTTATTTACGGAAAAAAACTCAAGGATGTTCTTCAGAATCTTTCGAAAGAGAAAATTGAAGAGATTTTTAAAATTATAGCAAATTATATAGCACTTCTTCATTCAAAAGATATAATTCATGGAGATCTAACAACATCAAATTTTATTTTAAAAGATGATGAAATATATCTAATAGATTTTGGCTTAGGCTTTTATTCAAGTAGGATCGAAGATAAGGCAACAGATTTATATTTACTTTATCAATCGATAAAGTCAGCTCATTTTAATATTTTAAATGAAGCTTGGAATATCATTTTAAAAAAATATATAGAAAGTTATGAAAAGGCAGAGTTAGTTATAAAAAGATTAGGAGAGATAGAAAAAAGAGGAAGATATAGAGGTAGAGAATAATGTCATCAAAGGCAAAACTTAAGGAGTTGCCCAAGTATGAAAAAGAAGAAGTAGAAAGACTTATAATAAAATTATTCAAAGAAGGAAAAAGGCCAAGTGAGATAGGCCATATTCTTAGAGATCAATACGGAATACCTAAGGTAAAGATGTATAACCTTTCTATTCGTGAAGTTATAAAAAAGCATATACCGGAAGAAAGGGAAAATGTTCCAGAAGATTTGTTTAATTTGTTAAAGAAAGCAGTAGTTATGTATAATCATCTTCAAAGAAATAAGAAAGATAAGAGATGTCGTCATGCTTTTCAACTTGTGGAATCGAAGATAAGAAGACTTGCCGAATATTACATTAGGAAAGGAATACTTCCAAAAGATTGGGAATATTCCATAGAAAAGGCAAAGCTTATAGTAAAGTAGGAAATTTTCATTTATTTTTGATTTATTATTCGCATAAACTTTATAATTTATAAATTAGTTTTCTATTAAATCCAATAATAATTAATATCTCGGAAAATAGGCATCTGATAGCTAAAAATCTTTCAGCGCAATAAAGGTTAATAACACTGAAAACAAAAATTTTTTACTATTTTGAAAAGCAAAATATCGTGAAAGATTAGAGCTATTAAGATTTTAGGAATTTGGCATTATATTATAAGGAAAAGATAAAAATTAAGTTCAATATTTTATTTTGCTTTTTTATTTTTTCTTCTCATTATGTTTAAACTAAATCAAAGAAAATCGAAAAATCTAATCCTTTATCTCTATTTCAATCTTTACATTTTTAGGTATTGTAATTCTAGTAATTTGTCTTAAAACTCTTGGGTTTGCAGATACATCTATCAATCTTTTATGAATTCTTAGTTCCCATGTTTCCCAATTTCCTCCTCCGCCACCACGATGCATACCATCTCCACATGGAGTTCGCATAACAGGAACACGTAACCTTTTTGTTGGTAAGGATATTGGTCCAGAGATAGGTACACCTAGCTTTTCTGCAATAGTTTTTATTTCTTTACATATTTCATCAAGTTCTTTTGGAGATGTGCCTATAAGTTTTATTCTTGCTTTTTGCATATCTATACTACCATTACAAAAATCATAAAATATAAAAATATAAAACAAAGATTTAAAGATTAAAATTATTTATTTATTGCTTAACTTATATTTGGTTGATACTTATGTTTGATGCAAAAACTTTAGAAAAGTTAATGGAAAAACAAGAAAATATAAGAGATATCTGTATAGCAGCCCATATAGATCATGGAAAGACAACTCTAACTGATAATCTTTTACTTGGCGCAGGAATGCTTGGAGAAGAGGTTGCTGGAAAAGCTTTATGGACAGATTTTGATAAGCAAGAACAAGAAAGAGGTATAACTATTTATGCAGCAAATGTAAGCATGGTTCATAAATATGAAGGGGAAGAGTACTTAATAAATTTAATAGATACACCTGGCCACGTAGATTTTAGCGGAGATGTTACAAGAGCTATGAGAGCTGTAGACGGAGCAATAATTCTTGTTTGCGCCGTTGAAGGAGTAATGCCACAAACAGAAACTGTGGTTAGACAAGCTTTGAGGGAAAGAGTTAAACCGGTTCTTTTTATAAATAAGGTTGATAGATTGATAAGAGAATTAAAACTTACGCCGCAAGCAATGCAAGAAAGATTTACAAAGATAATAAACGATGTAAATAGATTAATACTTAAATATGCAGAAAAAGAATTTAGTGAAAAATGGCTTGTAAATGTAGAAAATGGTAGCGTTGCTTTTGGTTCTGCTTATAGAAAATGGGCTATTTCTGTACCTTTTATGAAAAAAACAGGAATAACATTTAAGGATATTATAGAGTATTGCTCACAAGAAAGAGATGATGAGCTTGCAAAAAAAGCACCTCTTCATAAAATTGTTTTGGATATGGTTATAAGACATCTTCCAAGCCCAAAAGATGCACAAAAGTATAGAATAGATAAGATTTGGACAGGAGATAAGGAAAGTAAAATATATAAGGATATGGTTGAGTGTAATGTGAACGGAGAGCTCGCCGCTGTAGTTACAAAGTTGGTTCCAGATCCACATGCTGGAATGGTTGCTACTGCAAGAATATTTTCAGGAAGTATAAAAAAAGGACAACAAGTTTATCTAGTTGGAAAACAATTAGAAAAGAGGGTTCAACAAGTTCTTTTGTATAAAGGTCCACATTATATTCAGGTAGATGAAGTCAAAGCTGGAAATATAGTTGGCATAGTCGGTATTCCAGAGGCATTTTCTGGAGAAACAATAGCTTTACAGCCCATACCACCTTTTGAAGCAATAAAACATATATTTGAACCAGTAGTTACGAAATCTATCGAGCCAAAGGATCCGAGAAATTTAACTAAGGTTATGGAATTTTTGAAACAAAAGAGTTGTGAAGATCCAACTTTAGTTGTAAGTATAAATGAAGAAACAGGCGAATATCTTGTCTCTGGGTTGGGAGAACTTCATATAGATGCTAAAATAGAAAGACCTTTGAGGGATAGAGGAATCGAAATAGTTGCATCGCCACCTATTGTAGTATATAGAGAAACTGTAGAAAAAGAATCTCCTATAATAGAAGGGAAATCTAGCAATAAACATAATAGATTTTATATCGTCGTAGAACCGCTTGAAAAAAGTGTTTATGATGCTTTGGCAGAAGGAAAAATCGAAGAAGGAATAGTAAAGAAGAAAGATTTTTGGAACATTCTTGTAGATTATGGAATGAATAAGGAGGATGCGAAAAATACAAAAAGTATATATAAGAGAAATGTTTTCATAGATGCGACAAAAGGGATTCAATATTTAAATGAGACTATTGAAATGATTCTAGATGCATTTGAAGAGGCTTGTAATGAAGGTCCTTTAGCAAAAGAGCCTTGCGCAGGATTAAAGGTTAAGTTAGTTGATGCTAAGCTTCATGAGGATGCTGTACATAGAGGACCAGCTCAAGTTATTCCTGCAGTAAAGTTTGCAATATATGAAGCTATGCTTCAAGCAAAACCAACGCTTTTAGAGCCTATACAGATAATAAGAATAGATTTGCCAGAAGAATATATGGGAAGTGCAATAGATTTGATACAAAATAGAAGAGGACAGATATTGGATATGAAGAATGAATTAGGAACATGTATCATAGAAGCAAAACTTCCTGTTGCCGAGATGTTCGGATTTGAAGCAGCACTAAAGTCTGCAACAAGCGGAAAAGGATTCTTCTCTCTTATAGACGTAAGTTTTGAAAAAATACCAGAAGAATTAAAGGAAATAACAATAAAAAAAATAAGGGAGAGAAAGAAGTTAGATTAAAACAAGATATAAATTCTATAGTAAAAATTTATATTAATTCATCTTAAAAATAATGTGTATGATAAAATTTCATAGGTGTGATATTTGTAAAAGAAGATTTAGAGCAGATCAGGTAGGGAGAATTCAAATTGTAAAAAGATTGCAAAAAGGAAAAAAAGAATTTTGGTTATGTGCAACTTGCACAGAAAAAATATTTATAGAAAGAGTTAAAGATATCATTCCGAATATAGAAAAAGAAGGTGAATATGAAAAAGAAAAAGATGGTAAGGAAGAAACATAAAAAAGATTTTGAAGTAACTCCGTGGAGCGTTGAAGGTAAAGTCGATTACGATAGGCTAACAAAGGAATTTGGACTAAAATTAATAGATAATAAAATTTTAGAAAGAATAAAAAAGCATACAAATGAATTGCATCTTTTTCTAAGAAGAAAAATTTTCTTTGCTCACAGGGATTTAGACTGGATATTAGATAAATATGAACAAGGAGAAAAATTTTTCTTATATACAGGAAGAGGTCCATCAGGAAGAACTCATATAGGGCATATGATTCCATGGATATTTACGAAGTGGCTTCAAGATAAATTTGATTGTGAGTTATATTTTCAAATTACGGATGATGAAAAGTTTTTGATTAAAAAGCAAAGTTTTGAAGAGATAGAAAAAAATGTAGAAGAGAATCTTTTAGACATAGCAGCAATTGGTTTTAATCCAGAAAAAACATATATTATTCAAAATACAAAGGACATAAAATTGTTATACAAGATAGCAATAAAAATTGCTCGCAATGTTACATACTCAACGGCAAGCGCGGTATTTGGTTTTAAAAAAGAATCTAATATTGGAATAATATTCTTTCCAGCATTGCAAGCTTCTCCATGCTTTCTTCCAAGTGTGTTAAATAAAAAGAATATACCATGCTTAATACCAGCTGCTGTAGATCAAGACCCTTATTGGCGTGGTATAGCTAGATACGTTGCGCCGAAATTAGGTTTTTATAAACCAGCACAAATTCATTCCAAACTTCTTCCTGGATTAAAGGGAGAGAAAATGTCATCTTCTGAGCCAGAAAGTTGTATATTCACAACAGATTCAGAAGATGATATTGAAAGAAAAGTTTGGAAAGCATTGACAGGAGGTCAGAAAAGTTTGAAAGAACAAAAGGAGAAAGGAGGAGACCCTGATATTTGCTTAGTTTATAAATATCTGTTTTACCTCTTTGAAGAAAATGATGAAAAAATAGAAAAGATATATAATGAGTGCAAATCAGGAGAAAGATTTTGCGGTGATTGTAAGAAATATTTGGCAGATAAGATAAAGGAATTTTTAAGAGAACATAAGAAAAAGAGAAGTATGGTAAAAATAGAAGACTATAAAAAGAATTTAAATGTATTAGAAGAAAAGTTAAATAAGGGGTGATAATAATTCTAGTTAAACATATAATGAGAAAAAATGTATTTGTATTTTCAAAAAATGCTACCATAAAAGATGTTATAGATATAATGATAGAAAATAACATAGGTTCTGTAATAATTCTCGAAAATGAAAAGGTTGTTGGAATAGTTACAGAAAGAGATTTGGTTACAAAGGTTTTAACAAAAGGGCTGGATTTAAATCTTCCAGTAAAAGAAATAATGAGCTCCCCTGTAATTACAATTTCTCCTAACGAAAGTGTAGAAAAAGCAGCAGAAATAATGACAGAAAATAAAATAAAAAAATTGCCAGTCGTTGAGAATGATAAACTTTTGGGTATAATAACTTTGACAGATATAGTTGCAAGCGGGGTAAAATTAGAGGAAGAAGTTTTGAAAGAACTTTCTAACTGGTTTCCAGTGAGGAAAACTGGAAAGGTGGCTGGATAACATATTTATAATTTTAATAAAATTTAGATTATGATGATTTCTGATAAACAACTGATGAGAATTTCATTAATCATTACTATTTTAGGAATAATATTTCTTTCCATTTTTTCAATTTTAACAACTTATAAGGAAGTTAAGATAGACGAGATAGATTATAACATGATTGGTTATAAAATTAAAATTTTTGGGAGAGTTGCTAATGATCCAAAACTATCTAAAAATACTTTACTTTTCGTTCTTTCTGATGAGAACAACAATAAAATAAATGTTGTGATGTTTAACGTGAAAGAGATTTTTATAAGTAAGGGAAGCAGGATTTTAATTTTGGGTAGAGTTGGAGAGTACAACAATGAGCTTGAAATAATAGCAAGCAAGATAGAAGTTATAGAGTAGAAAATTAGAATTTTTCTATTACTTCAAAATTACTAAGTTTTTTTATTCCATTTTTTATATAAACTACATTCTCTATTCTACAACCAAAATTTTGAGTATAAATTGCAGGCTCTATAGTAAAGACCATACCATCTTTTAATTCTTCATCGCTATTCGGAGAGATATTTGGAAGTTCATGAACCTCTAAGCCAATTCCATGACCAAGCGCATGCTTTAATTCATGCCCAGAAGAAATTTTGAGAAATTTATTTATACCTTTAAAAATTTCACTTATATTTTTAGTGTATTTCATTAATTCAAGCGTTTTTACATAAGCTTTTCTAACAGATTCTATTATTTTTCTTTTTTTCTTGTTTAAATCTTCTAAAACGAAAGGGATTGTAACATCACAACAATATCCATCATATCTAATTCCAAAATCTACTATACAAAAATCCTTTATAATCTTTGAAGAATATGATGGTATAGGATGAATCATTGCAGTTCTATTTCCACTTGTTACTATTGGATTAAATGCTAATGAAGCTTTATCATAGTTTGCGATAACACCCTTTATCATTTTTACTATTTCGTTTTCTTTAGTTTTTTTAGAGATATTTTCTTTTATCTCATTTATACATTCTTCTGCAATTTTACAAGAAATTTTTATTTTTCTTATTTCTTCATCACTTTTTATTTCTCTAATTTTTGCTATTATCTTACTTATATTTACGAGCTTCTTTCCTTTTAGAAATTTTCTAAGAGACAGTGGAAAATTTTCTTCGTTTATTCCAATAACCTTCGCTTCTTTTAAATTTTCTACTATATTTTCTTTGCTAATAGGATTTTTTGCTTTTAATATCTCAATATTCTTTTCTTTCAAGTCCTCTAAAAAAGATGTTATTAACTTTATTTTCTTATTTGATACTATCAATATACATGAGAAATCATATATTGGAGTTGAAATAAAATAATCGATATTTACCTCTCTAATACTTTTTGTATTTATAAGAATTATTGCGTCCAAGTTTTCTTCTTTCATCAATAAATTGATTTTTTTCATTTTCTCATAGAGTGTCATCTTTTATCACTTTTTTACCACGTTCACTTGGAATTACTCTTATTCTCGCGTTTTCGAATTCTCTATAAAGTTCCGCACCATCAAATATTCTATCTAAAAATATCGTAAGAGCTGCGATCTCACTATGCGGTTGGTTTGTTATAGCTATGTTGTAATCTGCTAACTCGTAAACTTCTCTAGGAACCTTCTCACTCCCTACTATTACTACGATATTTTTCTTATCTTTTATTTCATCTATTAAATTTTGTATTGGAATTCCATACATTGTTAAATGCACTACAGAATATTCTTTGTTCTTTAATTCTTTTAATAATGTTTTCCAATTTTCAGAATATTCTATTTGGAAATCTCCGCCCCATTTCTCAACGACTTTCTTTATCCTTTTTTCCAATTCCTCATCTTTATCTCCTGTGTAAAAACATTTTTTAGCAGAAAATGCTCTTGCAACTAAGATAACATGAGTTGTAACTCTTCTATCTCTATTCTTTCTATGAGAAAGTCTTAATACAATAACATCTTTTTTTCCCTTATCATTCATTTTGCCTCTCTAAGCATATCTAACTCTCAAATAATAAAAAGTTATTTAAGAAAGCATATCACATAAAAAAATTTATTTTCACCTACTTTTACATTTCTTATTATTTTAATTTCTCTTATCTTTTTTCTATATTTAGATCTTCTAAATAATTTCATAACTGTTGTTATACTCCAGCTTCTCGTTGTATATGGCATACCTTCTATAAATCTTTTCTCATATTTTTTTCTACCCTCTCTAAAATCAATCACAACTATTCTTTTCGATACTCTTAGCATTTCATCAATAGCTAAGCTAGCACCAAAAAGAAGATTGTTCTTATTTTCTCCTACAGAGGCTATTGTATTTCCAAGACAAATGCAACAATCTACAGTAGAGTCTTTGAATGGTAATGCTCTAGCATCCCCTAAAATATAGAATGCGTTACACATTTTTTTAGCTTCTTTTATCATATTCAAAGAAAAGTCCAAACCGATCACAAAAAAATTTTTCTGTTTCAGGAATCTTACATGCCTTCCAGCTCCACAGCCAACATCTATTATTGAATTAGCAAAGTTAGAAATCTCATTTAGCATCTTTTTTTCATGTGGAAAAAGACCCTTTCCATACCATCTTTTCTTTGCATATATGCTAGCTATATTTTCCCATTCTATTCTCATTTGATTTTAAATTAAAAAATAAAACATAAAAATAGCCCCGCTCGGATTCTCGAAAAATTCGAACCGAGGTCTTCGGCTTTCTTCGTTAGCTCATCTTTTTTCGCATCTTTGGATTAATCTCCAAAGGCCGATATGCTTGACCGCTACACCACGGGGCTTTATATTTTATTCATTTATTTAAGATTTATAATATTTTCGCAAGATTAACAATTTTATGAAAATACTTTTGATACATGCAGACTTCATAGAATATGAAGCAAAAGAAAAGGCAATTGAGCAAGCAGAAAAATTGGAAAAAAGTTTTGAAAAAGTTGACGAATGTTTAGTTGTTTTTATTGCTGTAGAAAAATATGATGAAAAAAATGTTGATCAGGTTGTAGAAAATTTGTTTGAAGAGATAGATAAAGTAGCATCTCAGCTTGGTGTTAAGAGAATAGTTTTATATCCTTATGCTCATCTAAGCAGCGAGTTGGCTTCCTCAGAAATTGCGATAAAAATCTTAAAAAGCGCAGAAGATAAACTAAGAGAAAAATATGAAGTTTTTCGGGCTCCTTTCGGATGGTATAAAAGCTTTCAAATAAAGTGTAAAGGGCATCCTCTCTCAGAACTTTCTAGAGAAATTAGAGTAGAGGAGGTTTCAGAAGCACTTAAAAAAGAAGAGAAATTAAAATCAGAGTGGTATATAATAGAGCCAAATGGAAATTTACACAAAATAGAATTAAAAGACGGAGAAATAGTTGGATTTGATTTCAGCTCTTACAAGAGGTTAGAAAAGTTTTCTAGATACGAGATGGCAAAATCAAGAAAAGTTGTCGAAGAACCACCACACATAAAGCTTATGAGAAGATTGGAGCTTGTAGATTATGAACCAGCAAGCGATCCAGGAAATTTAAGATATTTACCAAAAGGAAGGTTAATTAAGTCTTTGATAGAAGATTATGTAACTATAAAAACAAAAGAGTATGGAGCAATGGAAGTAGAAACACCTATAATGTATGATTATGAACATCCGGCATTAAAAGATTATTTGAATAGATTTCCAGCAAGACAATATAAAATCCAAACACCAAATAAAAAGGTTTTCTTAAGATTTGCCGCATGCTTTGGTCAATTTCTTTTAGCGAAAGATATGATACTTTCCTATAAGAATTTGCCAATGAAATTATACGAACTTACTAAATATAGTTTTAGAGTAGAACAGAGGGGAGAGCTTGCTGGTTTAAGAAGATTAAGAACTTTTACAATGCCAGATTGTCACGCTTTTTGCAGAGATATGGAAGAAGCAAAAGAGGAAATTAAAAAGAGATTTGATCTTGCAATTAATCTCCAAGAAAAATTTGAAATAGGAAAAGAATATCTTGAACTTGCTATAAGAGTTACTAAAGATTTTTTTGAGAATAATAAAGATTTTATCAAAAGCTTTGTAGAATTTTGGGGAAAACCAGCACTTCTAGAGATTTGGGAAAAACAATTTTTCTATTTCGTCTTTAAATATGAGTTAAATTTTGTAGATGCATTAGACAAAGCAGCAGCATTAACAACAGATCAGATTGATGTAGAAAACGCTAAAAGATATGGAATTCAGTTCATAGATTCAGATGGAAGTAAGAAGTATCCTATAATATTACACTTATCTCCTAGTGGAGCAGTTGAACGTGTTATTTATGCTATTCTCGAAAAGGCTTATATGGAAAAAAGAGAGAATAAGTTACCGACAATACCACTTTGGCTAGCGCCAACTCAAGTAAGAATTTGCTGTGTAAGCAATAATTTCGTAAAAGATGCTGAAATTTTGGCTAATGAACTTGAAAAAAATAAAATAAGGGTAGATATAGACGATAGAGATTTAACAATAGCGAAAAAGATAAGAGAGGCAGAAATGGAATGGACGCCTATAATAATAGTTTTTGGTGAGAAAGAAAGAAAAGAATTCCCAAATAGGTTATCAGTAAGAATAAGAACCAAAGAGGGAGATGTTATAAAAGATATGTCCTTAGAAGAAATTATTAAATATATAAAAGAGAGGACAGAAGAATTTCCTTTCAAACAATTACCTCTAGATAAATTCTTGTCAAAAAGACCAATATTTTACTCAAAGTGAATATATTGGAGAAAATTATGGAAAAGATAGAAATAAGAAAAATAAATAAATCAGACATAGATGAAATTTTGTCTTTAGAAGCCAGATTTCCACCAAAATCAAGAGAGATGATGACAAAAGAAAAGATAGAGGAAATGTTATCAAAAAATCCAGAAGCATGTTTAATAGCAGAAGAAAACCATAAAATAGTAGGAGCTATTTTCGGAGAACCGAAAAGAGAAGGATGTAAAATAGTCTCTCTCATAATAGATTTAGATAAAATTGGCGAAGATATTTCTTCAAAACTGATAAAAGAATTGTTGGATAGAACAAAATCAAAAAACATTATAAAATGAACTAGTTTTTATACTTTGTACTGATATCTAAATTCTTCCTCTTCCTTTCTTATTTTTTCTTTTATTTTCTTTACTATTTGTTTCATTTTAATTTTTATTATAAACCATATAGAAAATCTTCTTCTAAAGGAATATCTATAAGGTACTTTTCTCATCCTTTTCTCATATATATAATAAACAATCAGAATTATAATTAAAATAAAGATCGGCGCAACAAAGAATAGGATTCCTATTTCCAATGAAAAACTATCGGCAAATACTATAGTTTCGAATTCATTAATTATATCCTTTTTGACTCTCTTATTAACAGAAAGTATAATTGAAATCTCCTTTCCTTTCTCAACAGAAGATGAGAAAAACAAAATCTTTGGATCATCTTCCAATATTCTTATTCTTTCGTTTGTTATTATACCAATCTCTTTAGCTGTGTTTGCAAAACCTTTTGGAATAAATTGATAAATTATAAGATTGTTTATTTTTTTACTACCATTATACGAAATTGTAATGGTTAAATTTGTGTTATTTTCTATATAAAGCTCATATCTAATACTAATATTATCTATTATTTTTTCTGTCGTTTTTTTAGCTTTATTTTCATCAAACTTTGAAAATTTCTTTAAATATTCTTTAATTTCATCTATTACTTTATTTGTTTTATTTAGATCTAGTACAACATTTCTCAATTCTACTTCACGAAGAAGAATAGTCGTCGTAGTTGTAGTAGTTATAGTCGTAGTTGTAGTAGTTATTGTAGTAGTTGTCGTTGTTTTAGGAATAGTTGTTGTGGTATTTGTTTCTTCCGGAATTGTCGTAGTTGTTGTTACGGTCATTCCATAAAGACCGGTAACAATATGCTTCGAAGCATTTGTAAAGTTCATATTAATGCTCAAATTTCCTATGACCTCGCAGAAGGCCGAATTAACGAATGCAACTAAAAAAACTATAAAATATATTTTAAAAAGATATTTTGCTTTCATCTTCTAAAAACACCGTTCTAATACTTATCCAATGAAAGGAATAGACCTAAATAGCATACTATAAGTTGTCCACCAATCACTTGCAATAGGAGTTCCTTTAGGGATTATCATTTTTAATATTAAAGTATAATTTCTATTTTCTGTTAGATTTAACCTTATACCTCTATTTATGTTATATTCATTTGTTACGTTAAAGGCATTACTCTCATTTCCACTAAGCCACATGCTTGCATAGTATGTAGCGTTATCTCCCGTTCCATTAGTTATTGGTATAATTGCGTTCTTGCTGTCAGATCTCCAATCATTCATTTTGAACTGCAAAAGTCCAGAAGCATTTGCATTTCCTATTATTGTAAAGTTGAATAACCAATAGTCGCTTCCATTAACTATTGCTATGTTTTTCATTACTCCGATATTTGTAATATTAAATAATTGCCTTATAAATAGCGTTGTTTCGCTTCCATTAACATCTGTAGAAACATCGCTCAAATTATCTCCATATATTTTAGAGTTAAAAGTAAAATTGCCTTCATCTTTTGTAGTATTCAAAGAAATATTTATAATAGAGAGTTTTATTCCTGCTTGTGACGTTATATTTATCTTGCAAATATCGCTGCAATTTAAGTTACAAAGGTCTGTGCAAGAAGAGAATGTAGCGGTTGTATTATCACTTTTAGTTATCACAAATTTAATATTGCTAGGAACTATTGAAAAGTTTGATGGAACCTCTAAAATTATACTTCTTATATCATCTTTTCCACTAGAATTTATTATATAAACTATTTCTTGCTCTTTAACATTTGTATCTACATATCTTGGTAATAGCTTTGCACTTGCATGTAAGTCTTGAATTTGAGTAAAATTAGAAGAGAAATATCGAGAAGTTTGGTTATATATCTGTCCATTCAAAAAAGAGATTGTAATATTTGTGGCATTTGTTATCAAAGAATCATTTGTTAAAAATAAAGAAACATTTATAGGAGTAATCACACTTCTATTTATTTCATAAACTATTAGAATTGTTTTATTTTCATTATTAGAAATTGTGAAATTAGAAATCGTGACATTGGTTCTATTAATATCGTTGCTAACATTCCACCTAGAGCTACAGCCAAGTTTTTGAGATTCGTTTATAGTTGAGTTATAAATGCAAACAACGAGATTAGTTATGCTTGCATTCAAAGTTTCGTTTGTAGAGTTAAAATTAATTATTATATTCGTTATCTTAATAGTTTCATTACTAGTTTCATTTCTACTTAAAGTCAAATTGAGCATTGTAATGTTGCCTCCAGTATTGACATAAGGCGGAAGATCAACTCTATTACTTGTCACGTTTAAATTAGCACCATAGCTTATTCTATAAAGGACGAGTGAAATTAAAATAAAAATTAATATTGTTTTGATTTTCATGAATATAACTTTAGATAAAATATTTATTTAAGCATTTATTTTATTTGACAATGAGGCTTAGACCAACTTTATATAGATATTTACTATAATTTTCAACCCCTACTTGCTTTTATATTCCACAAGTGAGGGAATTAAAATCCTTTCACATGCCCCCGGTGAGATTCTCTCTTTTACATATCGAATAGTTTCGAACTCACGACCCCCAGCTTAGGAGGCTGGTGCTCTATCCAAACTGAGCTACGGGGGCTTTCTAATTTTTTGCTGTCTTAATTTCTTTTGTAGCTACAAAGTTTAAAAAATCCGTATTCATATATAGTTTATAAAAAATATAATGATGAAGATGATCTGAATGGAGTTGTTTTTTATAATTTTTAGCACTCTTATAGTGAGTTTAATCTCTTTAGTTGGTATTTTCTTCATTTTATTAAAGGAAAAAACAATGAATAGGGTCTTATTGTTTTTTATTTCTTTATCTGCAGGAGCTCTTTTATCAGGAGCTTTCTTTCATCTTCTACCAGAAGCGATACACGAAGAAAACGGCAAATTAATGGAAATATTTTTTTACTTTGTTTTTGGCTACATTTTATTTCTATTTTTAGAAAAGATTATAAAATGGAGACACTGCCACGATTATAAATGCAAAATTCATTCTTTTGGATATATGAACTTAATTGGAGATATTTTACACAATTTCATCGATGGCGTTGTTATAGCTTCTTCTTTTCTCGTTAATTCGAATTTTGGTTTTCTTACAACTTTTTTAATTATATTACATGAAATACCGCAGGAATTAGGAGATTTTGGCGTTCTTATTTATTCTGGTTTTGAAGTGAAAAGAGCAATATTTTTGAACTTTCTCACAGCATTCACCTGTATTTTAGGCGGAGTTGCTGGTTATTATTTTCTCGGAATATTTATATCTTTCATTCCAATTTTTCTTTCTATAGCTGCAGGTGGTTTTCTTTATATTTCTTCCTCTGATCTGATTCCAATAATCAGAGAAAAAACTAAAATAAAGGATTTCATAAATAATTTTTTGATATTTATTTTCGGAATAATCTTAATATATCTATTAGGGATTTTAGAGTGAAACACCTTATCTTACTCAAATCCATATTTTCCTTTAAGCTCAACAAAGATGCAACCACCTAAATCTTTGAAAGAGTTTTTCTTCTTATCATATAAAATAAGTCTTTGAGAAAACCTCTTTCCAATAGGGGCAATAAGTTTTCCATCATCTTTTAATTGTTCAATTAATGGTGGAGGTATTTTTGGGCAAGCAGCAGTGATTATGCATCTATCGTAAGGGGCTTCTTTCTCATAACCAAGTCCACCATCCCCGTGGATTATTTCTACATTTTTTATATTCAACTTATTCAAATTTTCTTTAGCAAAATCAACAAGCTCCTTTTCTATTTCAATAGTAAAAACCTTTCCAGGATAAACTATACTTCCTATTAGTGCAGCATTCCAACCGCTTCCTGCGCCAACCTCGAGAACTTTTTGATTTTTTTGTAAATCCAAATTTTCTAACATTATCGCAACTATACTTGGCTGCGAAATAGTTTGACCCTTTAATGTTGGGAGAGGAGTATCTACATAAGCATAAGATTTATCTTTCAAAAATAGGTGTCGAGGAACATTTAAGAAAGCTTTTCTAACTTTCTCACTCTTTATTGCTCCGATGTTTGTCAAATAATCTACAAAAATTTTGTTCTTTTCGTATAGTTTTTTGTCATTATTTGTAATTATCTCTTTTCTATCACTATTGTTCAAAAAATTCGATGTCATACTAATTATATTTTATAATTATTTTTCCTCCACATTTGCAAAGTCCATTAAGAGGTATAACTTTATAAATTTTATTGCATTTTTCACATATAAAATTTTCCAAACCTTCTAATATATTTATTTTCGGGACGCTATCAACTAAGCTTTTTGGACAATCACCTTCTTTACTTTCATGATTTTCTTCTCTATTTTTTACCTTTTCTTCGTTTTTTTCAGATTTTGAGAATATCAGATCTTTTATTGTGCTTTGTGTCGCACTTTGAATTAATTCTCCCTTTGAAACTCCAATTACTTTTAATATTCTTTCTATTGGCGGAAGGATTTGACTTGTAATATAATAATTCGAGTCAATTGGAAGGTTATGTTCTTTCGCATACTCTAAACTTTCTGCTCTTTTTGATAACATTCCGGTACCCGCAACTATGACGAAACTTATTCTATCTCCTATTCTTGGAGGATTTTCAGGATGCCTTTCCATCATTTTCTTCGCAACTTCTATGTGCGGTAGAACACCTTTATAAGATGAAGGAGGTTTTGTCAAACCTTTAACTATTGCTAACTTTTCTAAAGGTATTTCATTTTTTCTCAATTTTTGTATTATCATTTTAACATAATTAACCACTTCATTTATGTCATCTTTCTTAAGAACGAGTTCGATAACTTTACCTGTAACCTCTTCAACAAGCTCGCACCAATCGCGGCGAACAGTTTCTATACCTTTCATATCAATATAATCTTTCCATTCGCTATCACTAGGTTCAAAAGCCCAGCCGGCATACCTCTTTTTTGTAAGTATTATAAAGCTCTTGTATATCTTTTCAAATTTCAATTCTAAACATCCTGGCAAAATCTCTGTAACAAACTTAGAAACCTCTTCTCCGACTTTTTTCGCTTCTTCTAGGTCAGTAATATCCGTTTCTAGGAATACTGAATCTGTATCTGCATAGATCACTTTGTACGGGAAGTTACTCTCAATTATATTTTTTGTTTTTGCCAAGTTTTCTCTCCCGATTGCCGTTATAGCGTTTGCGATATCAAGCATATATAATCTTGCCATTAAAAATCCAGTATATCCATAGAAGCTATTAGCCATAGTTTTTATTGCAAGCTGCATGTAATCTAGAATCTTCTTTCTTTCACCTTTAGCATTTTTCAACTCTTTTTTTATTTCTTTTCTTTTTTTCATCAATCCTTCTAATATAGATGGCATAACTCCATGATATATAGAAGCATCAACAAACTTTGCTTTTGTCGGAGTTTCAATAATCTTTTTCGGAGATTCTTTTTCATCTAGTATGATTGTGTCAGGAGAAATGTTATAGGTTTGTATTATGCTAGGATATAGAGATGTAAAATCAAGAACAAGAATACATCTATTTTTGTACAGACCTTTTTTTGGTTCGAGAACCGTAGCTCCTATTAGTCCATACTTTTCTCTTTCTAAAGTTCTTCTATGGATTTCCTCTTTTGATGGCTTGCAAGGCATTAATAAGTTTCTTTTCTTAAATTCATGAAGCATTCTTATTTCAACTCTTATGGCTTGACCACCAAATGTATCTTGAAGTAATAGCCCAGAAATCTTTGATAGTTCAAAGAATTTTTCTATAAGACCCTTTTCCAAAACCAATTTTAAAGCTAATTCCGCATCTTTTTTAGAATATAGTATAAACTTTTTCAGTTTTTCTTCATCTCCATTCCAATACTTTTCCATTTCTTTATATTTTATTTCAATTTTCTCCTCTCCAAGAAGTTCTTTCGCAACAGTATTTAGATCATATCTCTTAAATCTCATCCAAGGATCTTTTCTTATTATTTGGTAAGGATCGAATACAATTCTTCCAGGGATGTCACATTCTTCTACACCACCAAACTTTCTTATCACCGCAGGCTTTAGTGAGCATCTTCCTATATTTTGTGGAAGTTTATTAATCTTCAATCTTTCTATAATGAAAGGAAGGTCAAAATTGTTTATGTTATAGCCCACTATTATATCCGGATCGTACTCATCTATTATTTCCAAAAACTTTTTTAGCATTTCTTCTTCATTTTCAAAATTCATAATGTTTACTTCGCTATTAGGTCTTACATTCTTTGTCAATAACACGACAGAGTCTTTTCCTTTCATTGGCGGATTGAAGACAAGGGAAATCATTATTATCGGACATTCCTTAGGTTCAAGAGGTTTTGAATAATCTTTTGGAAGAACCTCGATATCAATTGCAAGATACTTAAGTTTACAATTTTCTTCTTTTTCAATTAAATTTATTTTATCGCCAATTATTTTATACGAAGGTACCTTTACCGTAGTTGTAGGCGAACTTGTAGCTTCTACTTCTATCCATCTCATACCCATTATTCCAAAGTCTACCATAAATCTATATTTAAAAAGTATATCAGCTTCGTAAACCTTTTTTACAAATGGCTGTTGTTCTAACATGTCTCTTAACTTACTAACTTCTCCAGGTGATGATAGAGTAATCTTTAGCACATCTATTGGTTCTTTGTGATAGCCAATAGCTTCAAATTTTTTTTCCTTTTCTATTTTTACAACGTTTTCCTTCTCACCTAAGAATTCTTTTATTTTTTCTTCATCTCCAGCCACATAGAAATAAGGCAAGAAGCCTTCATAAAATAAGCAAACTGCCTCATTCTTTTCATTTTTTCCAAATATTCTTATAATAGGCTTATTATTTTGTATATAATCGCAGTCAAGAACTTGTACAATCATACAAAGGTTATTTTATCTCTTAATATTTAATTATTTTTTATTCTCGTTTTCAAACCACTAAAAAATAAAACACTTCTTGAGCAAGAAATTAATTTTTATTCTTCAGATTCTTTTATAATCTTCATTAGTCTTTCTCTTTCTTTATAAAACATTTCGACGTATTTCGCAACTTTAGAA
Source organism: Candidatus Aenigmatarchaeota archaeon (assembly GCA_039000375.1). Classification (GTDB taxonomy): domain Archaea; phylum Aenigmatarchaeota; class Aenigmatarchaeia; order GW2011-AR5; family JAHLMP01; genus JAHLMP01. The sequence goes on from JAWBTS010000001.1 coordinate 27,599, forward strand.
ATAGATCTTATGTTATTTTTTATAAGCCAGTCTAACACAAGCTTTCTTTGCTCTATATCTCTATAAATTTCTCTTAGTGATATACCTCTATCTATTGATATCTTATTCAATACCCAAGAATAGCCTTTGAATTCTATTTTGTCTTCTGCAGGAATCCACACAAATGATCTAATTGCATTTGCATTTCCCGTTGTTTTATCTATATTTTGGATTTCTAAAACTTCTTTTATTCTTCTTGCACTTTTTCCTTTTTCTTTTGCATGTATCATTATGATAACAATATCTAATATTTCTATTAAGTAAGGCGAAAGTTCTATAGGAGGAGATTCCAACCTCTTTATCATATCTTCTAGGCTTGCTGCATGCATAGTAGCAAAAGAAGGGTGCCCAGAGGCCATGCCTTGAAACATTACATAAGCCTCTTTACCTCTTATTTCTCCAACGACAAGATAATCCGGATTTTGTCTAAAGCTTTCTCTAAGAAGATCAAACATTGTAATTTCTCCTATTCCAGATGCACCGAAAGCAGGACGAGCCACGCCAGGAATCCAATGTTCATGTGGTAGCATCAGTTCTCGAGTATCTTCTATAGAAACTATCTTAGCTTCGTAAGGTATAAAAACAGATATAGCATTAAGTAGAGATGTTTTTCCTGTAGATGTGCCACCACAAATCATTATGTTTCTTTTAGCTTCTATTACATACCATAGATAAGCCATAAGCTCAGAAGATGCTGTATTAAGCATAATTAAGTCTATCGGAGATAATGGTTCTTCTTTGAATTTTCTTATTGAGAAAGTCGGGCCCCTTGTTGTAACATCACCAGTAAGTGTTGCTTGTACTCTCGAACCATCTGGCAAACTACCGTCGAGTAAAGGTTCAGCATAACTAATGTAGCGATCGCATCTTTCAGCAAGTTTTACTACAAATTCTCTCAACTTTTCAATATCGTTATATACTATATTAGTTTTTATCGATCCAAGTTTTTGATGAACAACATATACAGGAAGATTTATACCATCTACGCCTATATCTTCGATAAAAGGGTCATTCATTAATGGTTCTATCTCATTTAACCCCACAAAATCTCTATATATATAATACATTATTTTCAGATACTCTCTTTTAGATATTTTTATTCCATATTGGGACAAAAGATTTTGAACCTTTTCTTCTAAAAACTCTATCATCTTTTCTTTATTTTTTATTGCTGTTGGAGAAACATCTATTATTTGAGTTAATCCTCTTTTTATCTTTTCTATTATTTCCTTTTCATTTTCATACAATGGTGGCTCTATTACATTATATATCAAATTTCCTGAGATAGGATCCTTTCTTATCAAAGCAAAAGCATATGGGTATATCAGCGGATATCTGATTGGTGGTTGCATCGAAGTTATTATAGGCCTTTTTTCTGTGAATATTTTAAATTTTGGAAATTCATAAGAGGATTCGAATCTCTTGAACTTCTCTACTTTTTCTTTCTCAGGTCTCATTAATTTAAGTAAGAGAGATGCTCTCGTCTCTTTAACTATTTTTTCTTCACTATCAGCTTTTTTCTTCTTCGAGAAAATTCTTTTTAATTTTTCTAACATAAAAATCATATCTAAAAGTAGTTTCGAAATTACTCTTCTCTCATTGGTCTACTTTTTCTACTTTTTCCTATCTTTACTATGCCTCTATGCCTTGCACATTGCACACAAACATAGATTTTTCTTTTTAATGGTATTGTCTTTATTTCCATCTCTTTTTTTAGATAAGGATCCGAAATTCCAAAAGATTTATATATTGCTATCGTTTTGTATCTCGGAACGAGCTTTTTACAAAATCCACAACTTATATATTTTTCCTTTCCTCTTGTTCCTGTATGCTTGTAAATTCTTTTATAAGGTGCTGCCATAAAAATAAGATTATTACAAAACCATATAAATCTTATAATTTAGTTATAACAATCAAGTTTGTAATTTAAATTAAAAGATTAAGAGCAAAGAAAATAGAAAAGCCAATAATTCCTGCTAGTATACTATTTAAAATGCCTTCGCTTTTGTTGAATATTACAGAAATTAAAATCCACATAAAGAGATCCGTCACAACTAATGGAAAGACTCGAAAAAAGTAATATAAAAATTGTGAGAGATAAAGAAAATAGAGAAATAAAATTATTGTAGATAAGATTATATTTTTGGCTCCAGTCTTTCTAATTATAATGTAATTTCCTAACGTAACCGAGGAGAAGACAGTTAAAAGATATTTTATTGTTGTAAAGTAAAGCATATCATCAACTCTTATACTTAGACAATTTTATCTCGAAGATAATTCTGAATAATTTTTTAAATCTTTCTATGATTTAATAATTTATATTAGATTTAAAATATCTTTCCTTCCAACTTTATTAGGTGAGATTACATGAATGGCGGTTTAGTTCAACCTATATTAGTATTGCCAGAGGGTACAATAAGACAGACTGGCAAGGATGCACAAAGAAGAAATATAGAAGCAGCAAAAGCAATAGCAGATGCAGTAAGAACTACTTTAGGGCCAAGAGGAATGGATAAAATGTTAATATCGAGCATAGGGGATGTAATAATAACAAATGATGGAGCAACAATATTGGATGAAATGGAAATAGAACATCCAGCAGCAAAGATGATGGTAGAAATAGCAAAAACGCAAGAAGAAGAGGTTGGTGATGGAACAACTACTGCAGTAGTTATTGCTGGAGAACTATTGAAAAAGGCAGAAGAGCTACTCGAACAGAATTTACATCCAATAACAATTGCAAAAGGATTTAGAATGGCAGCAACAAAATCACTGGAAATATTAGATAAGATTGCAGAAAAGGTAACAATAGACGATGTAGAACTTTTAGAGAAGATTGCAATGACAGCAATGACCGGAAAGAGCGGAGAATCAGCAAAAGAGAGCTTAGCAAAGCTTGCTGTAGAAGCAGTAAATTCTGTTGCTGAGAAGATTGGAGAAAAAGTAGTGATAAACAAAGATGATATAAAGATAGAAAAGAAGCAGGGAGGCAGTTTAGATGATACAAGATTAATAAAAGGTATAGTAATTGATAAGGAAGCTGCACATCCCAATATGCCAAAAAGAATTGAAAAAGCAAAGATATTACTCGTAGAGAGTGCTTTAGAAATAAAATCAACAGAAACAGAGGCAAAGATAGAGATAACCTCACCAGAGAAGATGCAAGAATTCTTGCAACAAGAAACAAAGATGTTAAAAGAGATAGCTGAAAAAGTTATTAAAACAGGATGTAATGTCGTTTTCTGTCAGAAAGGAATCGATGACTTAGTACTACATTATCTAGCGAAGAATAAAGTTTTAGCTGTAAGAAGAGTAAAGGAAAGCGATATGAGCAAGCTGGCTAAAGCAACGGGAGCAACAATTATAAGTAACTTGGACGAAGTAAGTGAAAGCGACTTGGGTTACGCTGGCCTGGTAGAAGAAAGAAAGATTGCTGGCGAATCAATGATCTTTGTAGAGAATTGCAAAAATCCAAAGTCGGTTACTATACTAATAAGAGGAGGTACAGAGCACGTAGTCGATGAAGCTAAGAGAGCAATGGAAGACGCTGTTTTAGGTGTTATCTCAGCAATAGAAGGAGGAAAATACGTAGTAGGCGGTGGAGCAATAGAGATAGAATTGGCACTAAGATTAAGAGAATATGCACAATCAGTTGGAGGAAGGGAGCAATTAGGAATTACTAAGTTCGCAGAAGCTTTAGAGATAATTCCAAAAACATTAGCAGAGAGCGCAGGAATGGATCCTATTGATGTGGTAGTAGAGCTAATTTCTCAGCATGGAAAAGGAAACAAATACATGGGAGTAGATGTTATACACACTAAGATAGAGGATATGAAGAAACTAGGAGTTATAGAGCCTTTGAAAATAAAAACACAAGCAATAAAGTCTGCAGCAGAAGCTACAGAAATGATTCTAAGAATAGATGATGTTATAGCGGCATCTAAGTCAGGTTCAAAGTCATCTGAAAAGTTCGGCAAAGAAGAACCAGAGTACTAATTTTTATTTTTTATTTTCTATTTTTCAAATTTTTGTAGATATTTTTTTCAACTATTTTGAATACAAACTCAACTGAATACAACCTCAATAAAATCTCCAACATAATGTGATAAAACAATTACTATCAATGCAATAATCAAATGTTCGATGACAACCTTATATGGTTTTTTATTCTGCTCTATTGAAATATTATAGCTGAAGATTCCTATTAAAGAAAATCCCCAAACTATACATGCTATAATAGCAAAAGATAAAGGAAATATTAGTATAGGAATCGCAAATGTTAATGCAAAAATAAATTTTGCAATAAACGTTACTATAGTAGCTTCCCATATCTCTTTTTGTGTGTGCTTATTTTCAGATTCTTCTGATATATGTATTCCAAGAGCATCAGAGAGCGCATCGGCAATAGCTATTGTTAATATGCCTCCTATTATAACTAATTTAGAATGAGTACCAGAATGTAACCCAATTATTAATCCAAGTGTTGTTATAATTCCAGAAGTAAGACCAAAACTAAGTCCTGTTTTAATCGAGTGTCTCATTAATAGTTTTTTGTTTTCACAATTATTTATAATTAGTTTTATGTTTTATTAGATTTCTTTAATAAAATGGGCCCGAGGAGATTTTCAAAGCTTAATAAATTTTGAACTCCTGTCTCGAGCTCCCTTTAAGCTCGGTTAGGCTCGGATCCTAGACCAAGCTAGACGACGGGCCCAATTTAAATTTATGATGGACTCATATTAAGTTTATAAATATATCTATGGTTTATTATTTAATAAGTTGGGTGTGATAAAATGGTAACGGTATTAAAAGATAAATGTATTGGTTGCGGAGCTTGTGCAGCAATATGCCCTGAAGGTTTTGAATTAAAAAAAGGAAAATCTCATGTTAAGAACTCTAAAGCAAAGTGTATAAAAGAGGCAGCCGCTTCTTGTCCTGTAGGAGCCATTGTATTAGATTAATTTTTTTTCTTTATTTTATTTTCGACTCTTTTGGTTGCGATGACATTTTTTGTAGTAATCTCAATTCAGGGTTATGATTTAAAAATTTAAAATAATATTAGAATTCTTAATTGTATTTGGTGAATACATGGCAGAAAAAGAGAAAATTGTTGGAAAAGAGGAAAAAGATGAAAAAGGAATCGTAAGAATAGTAGGATTTGATATAGATGCCTCTCTATCTGTTATAAATGGTCTTAGAAGAATAAAGGGAATAAGTTTTATGTTTGCAAATGCCATTTGCAAAAAACTTGGGATTAACCCAAGAATGAAAATAGGAGAATTGAGCGAAGAAAAGATAAAAGAAATGGAAAATTTCATAAAAAATCCAAAAGATATTCCAACATGGCTTTTAAATAGAAGAAAAGATTTAACAACAGGAAAGGACATTCACTTAACTGGAGGAGATTTAGATTTGAAAATAAAAGAAGATATCGAGTTTTTGAAAAAGATAAGAGCTTATCGTGGTATTCGTCATGAAATGGGATTACCTGTTAGAGGACAAAGAACTGGTGGAAAGAGTTTTAGAAAAGGAAAGACTATAGGAGTAATAAAGAAGAAAGAAGCACAAAAATCATCTAAAAAAGAAAAAAGTGAAAAGAAGTAGGTGATTATATGGGACATCCTAGAAAATTAAAAAAGAAATATAAATCACCTAAAAAACCTTTTAAAAATTTGGAAGAAGAGAGAAAGCTATTAAAAGAATATGGACTAAAGAAAAAGAGAGAAATTTGGCGTGCTGAAGCAGAATTAAAAAAGATTAGAAGAAGAGCTATGAACTTGAATGCAATAAAAGATAAAGAAGAAGAGAAAAAGTTAATAGAAAAATTAAGAAAAATGGGACTTGAAGTTAATTCACTTGATGATATTTTAAAATTGGAAGTTAAAGATTTGCTCGAAAGAAGATTGCAAACAATTGTTTATAGAAAAGGTTTAAGTAAGAGTATAAAGCATGCTCGCCAACTAATAGTTCATGGCAAAGTAAAGATAAATGGAAGAAAGGTTCCATTTCCAGGTTTTATAGTTCCGAAAGATTTGGAAGATAAAATAGTTGTAGTCTCAAAAGAGGTGGGTAGCAATGAGTAAAAAGATAAGATGGGGAATAGCGCACATATATTCCTCTATAAATAATACGATAGTTCATATAACAGATATCACCGGAAGCCAGACAATAGCAAGATTCAGTGGAGGGCAATTTACAGATAAAGATAGATTGAAAGGAAAAGCATATCCTGCAATGAAAGCAGCAAGAAAAGCAGCTGAATTAGCGATTGCAGCAGGCATTACTGGTTTACATATAAGAGTTAGAGGTCAAGGTGGTAATAAAAGCATATTACCAGGTGAAGGAGCTCAGCCTGCGATAAGAACATTGGCAAGAAGTGGGTTAAAGATAGGAAGAATAGAGGATGTGACACCAATTCCTACAGATCATTGTAGAAAGAAAGGTGGAAGAAGAGGAAGAAGGGTATAAAAATTTAGAATTTATATTTAATCAAGATAATCAATACTTTGAGGCGAATTTTGATGGATGTAAAAATTATTGAAGAAAATGACAGAAAAATAAAATTTTCTATAAGCGGAATTGGAAGTGCCTTAGCAAATTCTTTAAGAAGAGTTATGATGTCTGAGATACCAACATTAGCTATAGATAAAGTTGAATTCTATCAAAATTCTTCAGGACTTTTCGATGAGGTCATAGCTCATCGTTTGGGCTTGATACCACTAAAATTTAATCCAAAAAAATATAATCTAAAATCAGAATGTAAATGTAAAGGAAAAGGTTGTAGCCTCTGCGAAGTTAAATTAAGCTTTGATACAAAAAATCTTACAGAAGAGAGCGATTATACAGTAACTTCTAAAGATTTAGAGTCAGAAGATCCAGAAGTAAAGCCACTCTATGATGATATTCCAATAGTCGAACTTCTAAAAGGTCAGAAACTAAAATTTGTTGCAACAGCAAGATTAGGATTAGGAAAAGAGCATGCCAAATGGCAAGGAGCTATAGTAGGTATTGAGGAAAAGAAAGACGAATTTATTTTTGATGTAGAATCCGCTTGTGGTCTAACAGCAAGAGAGGTTTTAGAAACAGCAATAAAAGTTTTAGAAAATAAAATAAAAAACTTTAAGATATAAAAATTCTTATTATTTTGCAGGGGTAGCCAAGTGGTCAAATCTTGACCAAAGGCGCAGGACTTAAGTTTAAAACTTAAGTTATGATCGCTGCTTGCGAGATGATTTTTGAGATATCCTGTGGCTTAGTGCCTTCCTGGGTTCGAATCCCAGCCCCTGCATACACTTTAGGTATTAAAGCTTTTCGGTTATACCCATCTTCAGTAGAATTTCTAACTGGAAATTTTAAGGAAGTTAACTGAATTCTTTACTCTCATCTTTCTCTAGAGCTTAATACTTGAAAATGTTATTTTGCATAAAATATTGGTGAAAAATATAAAATTTATTTATTCCTTTTATTTCCTTTCACTCTTTTCTCATACTGCCTAACTAATAAGCAAAGTGTTTGCACAAAACTTCAAGCTTTCTTGTCTAGATACTCCTATATTAAGTCTAAAGAAGTTCTATACATCGTTATCGTCATGGTTCTTAAACTTAAGAAGCGGTTTTGTTCAACTTTGAATTTGAAAATTCTCTTATTTTCTACGGGAAACTAGAAAGGTATTAGCCTTATGATTTTTGACAAGTAAAGCTGAATGAGTATTTGATTAATTTTCTGAATAACTAATTTACTTTTTCAAAATATCTTTTTATAGAAATGTGTTACCTGAATATTACCTTTTTTGGCATTTTATTATTCAAATGATAGGAAAACTTGTTAAAAAGTTTTAATCTTTGTTTTATTCGTAAAAAGACTTACACAACTTTACTTGTTTCTTAATTGTGTTAATGAATTTTTTGAAAAGTTTTATTTCTTTAGCTATACCATAAAATGCTATTAGACTCCAAACTATGTTTAAAGTAGCCGGAGGATAAGCACCATTAGCAATCGCATTAATTGCAATACATATTCCTCCGAATAAATTCATAGCATGATAAATCTTAGATTCTCTATCCAATTTCTTGCTGGTAATGAGAAAATAAGCTAATAGAATCATAGCCATTCCTGTCCATCCAATTATTTCAATGGATATACTACTCATAATTTAGTTTATGCAAGAATTTATTATAAAAGATTTATTTTAATAGCCACATAGGGAAGAGAGTAAGGCAATTGGAGTTATTACAAACATACATTACTTATTTTCTTGGTCGGAAAAATTTATATATGAAAATAAGAATGGAATTAAATTCCTTACTTTGAGTTTATTAGTTTTAGATGATTTATTATAAATTTATTTAGTTTAAGCCAAGCTCTTTTGTGAAATTTAAACAGATTTTTTAGTCTTGAAATATCGAGCTATTTAATTGCTTTAGAAGAATTTTCTGTAGATAGTTTAGTGTTTTTTTCACGGAGTTAACTTATAATAATTTAATTCGATATTCAAAATTTTAAATAAACTCTTATTTTTGTTTTATAACAAAATTGATATAGTAAGAAGTTTGAAAAGCAAGTACTAGTAAAAATGCTAGTACATCGGCTATATAATAAATTAACAATGGAGATAAATAACCTATAGAAGAGATTATAATAATCACAAAAAGGAAAATTAACACAGAGAAAGACCAAACTAACGATATTTCAACAAAATTCTCTTTAAGATATTTGAGTGATTTTTTAATAGTAAAAATAAGATTTTGTTCTGTTAACATAATCTCTTGCAATATGAAAATAAAAATAAATTTTATTAATATTAAAAAAATGGTTGATAACATAAAAGCATTAGATATTAGACTAGAAAGACAATAAGGATCATTAATTATGCACAAATCGATTAAGTTTTCAGGTATTTGAATTATAGGTTTTCCGAACATACTTAAAGAATCTAAAATTAAAATTACATAATTTAATTGTACGTTGAACTTCTCTAATTTATCTACATTGTTTATATTTTTGTTCATAGAAAATAAATAAACTATGTTTGAAGTCATGGAAAGAAAATTTAATATCACAACTAAAAATCCTACTAAAACTAATTTTCTAAATTTTTTACTTGCGGTTTTGATTGAGGAAGTTATGCTAACTTTTTCTCTTCGTTGAAAGGATAGAATAGAGTTAATTAAAGCACCTATTAGCACTAAATTTAGAATAAAAAATATTACAGACATCAAGACTATTAAATAAATTATAGTAAATAATAACTCTGTATCAAAAACTTTGATATCAAATATCAAATCAAATAGAAATAAAGATAAAATCTTACCCCATGAAATAGCTAATGGTAGTTGAGCTAAAAGAAATAGAAAATAAAAAGTAATGCCTATTTTCGAAATAGCAAATTTTATACTTAACTTTAATGACGACTTAATTTTTTCAATATTTTTCTTCACCAATCTCACCCATAATATTTTCTTTCATACACAGTGCAAGCATGGCATGAGTAGTTATAACAAATTTTATTGATTTTATTGATAGAGAAATTGATCGTGGTTCGTAGCAAGGTAGGTTCAAGTTCTTTAAATCTTCAAATACCTTTTTATTACATTCATCTACGCTTTTCATAATAACACTATAATATAATTTTAGATATGGATTTTTGATGTTCGGCAAATTCTCACTAAGATATCTCTCTATGTTTTGAGCACCTATTAAAGGTAAATATTGAGCACAATATTGAATATCTAGCTTAGTAAAGTTTATCTCTTTTATTAAACTACTTGATTTAGCTTCTATTTCATCTAGTGCTTTTATTGAACATTTATGATATCTTTCTTTCTTCTCTGAAATATTTATCTGTGACATATTGCTTGTACAGTTTTCAAAGTACGAAGAAAGCCAATTATCTGACCATACTACTAATAAAGATTGTAATCCAGTAAATTGAGGTATTAGTAGAATTTTGTCAAAATTTTCATCAATTCTTTCCAAATCTTTCATTGAAGTAGTAATTCCATAAATAATGCTTAGATATGATAAATGTTGCGAATATTTCATTAAATTTGAGTGGGCTATCTGTGGAGCAGTGATTTTGCAATTCTCTTTATCAATTTCTGATAAAGAACAAACTCGATCTTCAAAAAAGTTATCTTTTCTAATTTCCATATAAACCTTATCTAAAATAGAAGTTAGAGTAGTGATTGTATTTTCCTTTCTTGGAACTTCTACTACCCCAAAGCTTTTTTCTATTTCTTTCAAGATTTCTTCTTCATGTGATTTTAAAAAGTTTTCAAACCAAAATTCTATACGAGTTTTCTGTTGAGCAGAAAACTTTTTTATAAGTTCAGATTCAATAAAAGTGGCTTGTATATATAAATATAAAAAAGAAGATAAAACTCCAAAAATTATAACACTCACAAAAATAAAAATTATTGTAGCAAATTTCTTAATATTCATTTTATTTTAATATATTCTCCTAAAATATAAAAGATTAAGGATTTTACAAACTAAAAGATTTGTTGTCTTATTTTGTCAAATGTTATATACCTAATTTTCTGTGCAGTGTAGAAATTATAATGCGACGTGTTGAGAATATTTTAAAACTTTTATTAAAAAATTAAACGATATGCGTAGCGAGAATGAAAAAAAGAAAGATAAGAGTATAGAAAAATTGTTAAAGAAGATAAAGCCAAAGAAAGATGTAGAAGTTAATATTTACAAACTTGAAAAGCTTTGTAATGATGGGGATGTTGTTATTGTGCCAGGAAGGGTTCTTGGTAGCGGCGAAATTACTAAAAAGCTCACGGTTTATGCTCTCGGATTTTCGAAACCTGCTAAGGAGAAAATAATTCTTGCAGGTGGTAAAGCTTTAAAACTCAAAGAATTAAAAGAAAAGGTAAAAGGAATGAAGATAATAAAGTAGCGTGTTGGTAAAAATTAGATATAAAGTGATGAAGATGCTGGTTATAGACGCTGATGGTGCAGTTTTAGGAAGACTATCGTCTTTCGTAGCAAAAAAATTGTTAGAAGGAGAAGAGGTTCATATAATAAATGCAGAAAAGGCAATAATTACAGGAGACCCAAAAGTAGTTTTAGAAAAGTATCTAGATAGAATAGGAAGAGGAAATCCTCATCACGGGCCTTTCTTTCCAAGACAACCGCATAGAATATTAAGAAGAGCTATTAGAGGAATGCTTCCATACAAAAAGGCAAAAGGAAGAAATGCATTAAAAAGGTTAAAGGTTTATGTTGGCGTGCCTGAAGTTCTTAAAGATAAAGAAGCAATAAAAATGAAAGAAAAAAAGAAGTGTAAATATATAACACTATTAGAATTGTCAAAATTGATTGGTGGATGGAAAGAAACTTAGGGTGTTAAAATGAAAAAATCAAAGATTATAATTCATGCAGTAGGAAAAAGAAAGAGAGCAATAGCTAGAGCGACATTAAGAGAAGGTAGTGGAAGAATACGAATAAATAAAGTTCCACTTGAGCTTTATCGTCCTAAATATGCAAAACTTAGAATAGAAGAGCCATTAATCTTAGCTAAGGATTTTGTTAAAAACGTTGATATAGATGTAAATGTTAAAGGAGGCGGAGTTTTTGGACAAGTGGATGCGATTCGAGTAGCTATTTGTAATGCTTTAGTAAAGTTTAACAAAAATCTTAAAAAATTATTTTTATCTTTTGATCGCTCCTTGCTTGTTAGCGATCCTAGAAGAACAGAGCCTCATAAACCAAGTCGTTCTAGTGCAGGTCCAAGAAGAAAGAAGCAGCAAAGCAAGAGATAATCATTATTCTAAAGAAAGCAAGAGATAATTATTTTTCTTTTGCAAATTATTTCTCACTCTCAACTTTAATTCCTCCAATATTAAAAATTACGTAAATATATTAATTAATATGAATTTTTTTGTTAAGGGAGCGCTAATAATTTTAACAATATTTGTAGCATTATTTATAATAGGAATTCTGACAGGAGAAAGGTGTTATGAAATAGGAGCTTGTAAAGAATGTTGGATAGTAGATGACGCAAAAGATCAGTATAATTCATTAATCGACCTAATAACTTGTGCATGTAAAGAAGCTAAAGAGAGATATTTTCAAGATAGCGAGATAAACTACAGGATAGAGTTTATTTATGAAAGCTTAATGCAAAATAGAGCTAAAGCAAGTGCAGAGCAGATATGTAATGGAGAAGTACCTTTAGTAAAATATGAAGATTAGAGACTCTGGCAAATTTCGAATAAATCTAGATAAATTTTAAATTTATTATAACTATTTATTTTTCTGAAATAAAAGCCTCGGTAGCTCAACGGTAGAGCGTCTGACTTGTATCTGATATTTTGATCTTTGAAAGAGATGAAAGAAAGATATCAGAAGGTTGAGGGTTCGAATCCCTCCCGAGGCTTATATTATTTTTTCTTATTCATTTTTTCAAGAATCTCGTCAATTTTTCTTTTTAGTTCGTCCAAATTCTCATAAACGATTAATTTTATTTTTGGATTTCCAGCAATCATGGCAGAAAGTTTTCTTTCAGAATTTTTATCATATAAGCAAATTATTTTCTTGTTCATTCCTTCTGCTATGCCTATTTCATAACCAACACCGAGAGATGGAAGAGAAACTTCAGCAACTAATAGATCTGCCTCCTCTAACAATCTCATATCTCTTTCATAAATTTCATTATCTGGTATAGAATACTCACCTAGTGCTGTAAGCTTATCATCAGAAACATGCTCAGTTAGTACATTACCATATATTTTTAGATGGGATATTATTTTTCTATAAATTTCTTTGTATTCTCTTCCACCTCTTATAGCTCCTGCAAAATATATCTTCATAGTAAAAATTTAGTCTTTAATCTTTTTAATGATTTAACTTATATCTTACTTTTTCCTTTACAATTTTATTTTTACATCCAATTTTCATTCTTGAGAAAAAGCCAGGATATTCGGTATGTATCGGGAATAGTATTTTAGGGTTTATCGTCTTTACTACATAGAGCAAGTCCTCTTCAGAGGCATGTCCAGAGCAATGGATTTGATATTTTGCAAGATTAAAATGTCTTAACCAATTGTCCATTCTTTTCTCGCTTATCTCCATTTCTTCATTTATAGCTTCAGAAAGAGAATGAATATATACGCTTCCGCTATTAGGCCTTATATCTATAAGATTGTTAAAAGAGTAGAAATTTAGAACTATCATATATTTTCTTTGATTATTTCTTATCTCTTCAGCTGTTATTATGTTTTTATAATTCAATCTATTTTTTATAAACTTATATCCGCTATAATCTTCATCACTATAAGTTCCTGTTCCAAGTTTTGGCTTAAATATAGCGATGTTTTCATCTTGTATGCTCGGAACTTCCAATTCTTTGTGTTTATGATATCTTTCTAAAAAGCATGCGTGTCTAAATGATATAACAAGCTTTCTTTCTACCTCTTTTGCTATTTTGAAGAATGTTCTAAACCTATCAGCATCTTTAAAATTAAAATCTACTATTAATGCTTCTTTTGTATTTCTTGCCACTTCACTGGCTCTCTCGTAAACAATTTTCTCGCTAGGAAGATTTTCTTCTCTTCTTTTTATATTTGTGCCTTCTATTATCAATGCAATTGGCTTTTCTTTTGAAACGAAGTCTATAAATTCTTGAGTATAGTTTGCATTTGTTCCATGTAAGCGAAAATCTCCAGTATATGCTATCGCTCCTTCTGAAGTGTAAATAATAAAAGCAGAAGCACCCGGAATAGAGTGATCAACATAAAAAGGAATTATTTCCAAACTCCCTATTTTATATTTTTCTTTGTTTTTAAAGACTATAAACTTTCTTTCAATAGGTTGCTTATTATAATCCTTTCTAAAAAGAGGCCTTTCCTTAAAATTTAAAATCTCATTCTCAATATCTCTTTGCGATTGTTCTTCCATTGCTTCTAGAACAGATTTTGTTATTTCGCTACAATATATAGGAATATCTTTATGAAGAAAGCTTATGTAATTTGCGTGATCAGCATGCGCATGAGAAAGAAGCACAGCATCTACTTCTCTTTCTTCTGGCTCTCTTCCCAGATGCTTTAACAAATCTTCTCTATAAATTCCTTTTATATCAGGAAGCAACCCCATTTCTAAAAAATCTCCTATACCATTAGCTACTCTTGGTGTTAAAAACTCCTCGAAAAACATTGATCTACGAGAGAAGCTAATTCCAAAATCAAGAAAGACTTTTGTGTCTTTATCTTCAATAAGAATCTTGTTTCCTCCTATTTCTTTTACTCCTCCATAAAATGTTAAGAAAACCATAATGAAAATTAATAAAAATAGAAATAAAAACAATCAAATAATGTTAGCTTGTTGGGTATTTAGTTGCCCCTCCCCCTCCTGGAGGCTGCTTTTCTTCTTTCTTTGTTACAAAGTTTATTGCAAAAACTATTAGAAATACCATAAAGAGTATTCCTATTACATCGCTGCTTAATCTGACACCCTCTATTACTGACCCGCCTATTACAAACAATAATATAAGCCCTATTATTACTATTGCTATAATCCACTCTGTCTTTGATACGTCTGGAACCAAGCCAAATACTGCAAAGAAGAGCATAATCATTAATGCTACTGCTATTATCATTGAAGAAGCTCCAAACAATCCTATAAAGAATGCTCCTATATTGCTATATGCTGTAATGAAAAACGCTATCGCTAATGCTATTAGACCATTAACTCTTTTGTCCATCTTTGTTTTCTCGCTTATTGCACTCAAAAGCCCATAAACAAGCGCAAACACTAGCAACCATGGTAAAACGAAGCCATAAAAGCCCATTCTATTTAGATTCTCTACTAAAGTCCCTAATATTCCAAGTTCTCCTACCATATAAACACCACTATAATTAACTAACTACCAGTGAATATTTAAATATTTAAAAAATGGAAAAGAAACATAATTTTAATGGAAAGAGAAACTGTAAGAACGATAATGTGGATAGCGATAGTTCTTGCAATTTTAGCATTGCTAATAGGAATAGTTTATTTATTTACAGGAAAGTTCATAAAATTTGAGATATGAATAAAAAGATGTGAAGAACATGAAAAATTCGTTTAAAGGTTTTGAATGGTGGTCTTTATTCGCTGTGATTATGGTCATACTTATAACTATGGTACTGCTTTTATTTTTTTCAAAGCTTGGTGAATTTTTTTCAAGATAATGATAATCTATGATTAAAGACAATCTTGGAGCCGTTTCGGGTTTAACGCTTTTGCTAGTAATAATTCTTGGAATAATATTTTTGCTTGTTGTGTTAACAGTATTAGGACAATTTAATGAAAATGTTTGTGTAATATGTAGATGGATTTGCTCACCACTTGCAAAGATGATAAATGGAATAATACCATTTTTTGATCCAATAAATTGCAATGCTTGCGGCGTTTGCTAAGTCGATGACTATGAAAAAAAGATATAAAGGGCAATTGGGACACGAACAAGTTTTTAATATAATTGTAAAGATAATAATACCTTTGCTTATTGTTTTTGGAGGAATATTCTCGCTGATA
>JAWBTS010000002.1:0-37712 GCA_039000375.1 Candidatus Aenigmatarchaeota archaeon
TTCAACTTTTAAAACTATTTCACCCCAACTAAATTCTCTGGACGTGTTATAACCTTCTTCGCTCATCTTTTTTCTTAGTTTAGCATCGATTAGCAATTTTTTAATACTTTCTACTAGACCTTCAACATTTCTTTCTCTTACTAAAATAGAATTTTTCTCATTGCAAAAATCTTTATAAGCTTCTAGCTTATAAGCTACTGGTACAGCTTTGCATCGCATGGCTTCGAGCATAACAATTCCAAAGCCTTCGCGAGTAGAAGGCAGAACAAAAACTTCGCTTTCTTTCATAATTCTAATAACATCTTTGTAATCTTTCATATAGCCAAGAATCTTGACATTATTTTCAAGCTTCTTTTCTTTTATCATCGCTTCTAAATTTTCTTTTAGAATTCCACCTCCAACTATCTTGCATCTTATGTCAGGAATATCCTTCCTTAATTTTTCTATAGCTAATATTAAGTCTTCAACATGTTTATGTGGTACTAATCTTCCCACATAGCATATTTGGTTTTTTATCTTTTTTGCTTTCACGCTATCGATAAGTTTTATATCAATCCCATTTGGAATTATCTCTATTCTTTCTTCTTGAACAGAAAAATATCTCATAAGTAATTTTTTTGTAGAGGAACTTACTGTAATTATTTTATCATAAGGCAAGGAGCAAACTATTTTTTCTATAAATCTTCCTATTGGTTGAAGCATTCTATTACCCAAAGATTCGCCCCACATATTAAGATAAACATCATGAATAGTTGCAACTATAGGAATTTTGTTTAATCTCGATTTCAGAAATCCTGCAATACAAGGAAAATATGTGTTACA
The DNA here is from genome assembly GCA_039000375.1 of Candidatus Aenigmatarchaeota archaeon. Classification (GTDB taxonomy): domain Archaea; phylum Aenigmatarchaeota; class Aenigmatarchaeia; order GW2011-AR5; family JAHLMP01; genus JAHLMP01. Next base: position 823 of record JAWBTS010000002.1, read on the forward strand.
ATCTATAACATCAAAATTTCTTATATTTTGAAAAAGGGAAGAAGTAAGATAGAATGGTAAAGGCATTAAAGATCTTTTATCAAGAGGATGTTTTAAAATGCCTATGCGATGAACAAAAATTCCATCTATCTCTTCATAACTTCTTTCGTTCTTAAGTTTCATTGTAAACACATGAACTTCATGCTTTTTTGCTAGCCTCTTTGCTATTTGATAATATCTATTCTCGCCACCACCCAAAACATAAGGATAGAAAAGTTCAGAGAATATTGCAATCTTCATACATCATCTTTAATTATAAAATTTTTCAATCCAAAGCTAAAAACTCTTCCAATCTTCTTATAGCATTTAGTTTTTCTCTATTACCAAGCTCCGCTTGCTTTATAGCATCTCTTAATATTTGAATACTTTTATCATAAATTTTTTTATTAACAGGATAAGGATGTCCATCCTTGCCTCCATGAGCAAAAGAATACATTGCAGGATCTTGCCAGCTCGCTGGTTTTCCGTAAACTAGTTCTGATATTAGAGCTAAAGCTCTTATCGATTTCGACCCGATTCCTTTAATAGCAATAAGCTCCTCATAATTCTTTGGTTGGATCTCATAAGCTTTTCTTAAAGCATCAATAGTCTTTTCATCTATTATAACTTCATGATGCTTAGGTAATTTTAATAACTTTATTTCTTGATCTCTTAGAAATTCTTTTAAACTTTTTTGCTTTGTTAATCTGCTTGCAATATTATCATTAACAAGGTCAACGCTTATTTTTCTTGCCTCTTTGCTCTCTTTTGCAACCATATTAAGAACTTCGCTCTCTTTTCTATCGCAACAAATAGCATTGTGAGGCTCTTCAACAAAGCTTTTAACTTTAAAAGATAACCAATGATATCTTCTTGCCATTTTATTGTTTTTGTTCATTCCCTGTTGAATTACCACCCATTCTCCATCTGAAGAAAAAATAAAACAATGATGATATAAATCGTAATTATCTTGAATTGCAACATTATCTATCTTTGCCGCCATTCTAGAAGCATAAGCAAGTTGAGAGATTTTTTCATCGTTCATCGAAAGCTTTTTACCAAATAATTTTATTTCTTCTTCAGTTTTTCTAGAAGTTTTTCCCTTTCCTCCAGCAATTGCAATACTAAAATCTCTACCATTTATATTCTCGCTGCTATTTATCGCTTCTTTAAGTGCAGCACAAGTAGTTGTTGTACTTCCTGAGCTATGCCAATCAAAGCCAAGAACACAAGCAAGTGATTGAAAGAAAAAAGGATTAGAAATCCTTTTTAGAAATTCTCGCTCTCCATATTCAAGAATTATTATCTCGCTTATACATTTTGCTAATTCTCTCATTCTATTAAATAACCAAGAAGGACAAGCACCTTGATGTAAAGGAAGCTCTGCAATTCCAACCTTATTCATAATAATTATAAATTTCAAAAAGAAATTAATAGATAGATTTTTTAGAAGTTGCAATGGAATCATAAAAATTAAAAGTGATAATAATGCTTTTCGAAATAGGACTAATAATTATTATATCAACAATTATTGCCTCAATTCTATGGAAATTTAAACAGCCATTGATACTTGCTTATATCATAGCAGGGATTGCATTATCTCCTTTAATAAAAGAGTATAGCTCACTCTCTGCTTTAGCAGATCTAGGCGTTGCATTTCTTCTCTTTCTTATAGGAATGGATTTAAGTATAAACAAGATTAGGAATGTAGGTTTTGCATCTTTGGTTATAGGAATAGGTCAAATAATTTTTACAGGATTTTTCGGTTATATAATTGCATTTGTTTTAGGATTCTCTCATCTTGAAGCTCTCTATATTTCTATTGCTCTAACATTTAGTTCAACTATAATAATAGTAAAACTACTTAGTGAAAAGAATGATATAGATACCCTTTATGGTAGAATCACCATAGGATTTTTACTAGTTCAAGATTTTGCAGCAGTAATCGCGATCATATTTCTTGGCTACGGCGCTATAGAATCCAATACCGTTACTCTTCTTTTCAAATCTTTAATTAGCGGAGCAGGCTTTTTTGCCTTTTCTATTCTTTCTGGAAAATATTTGCTTCCTTATTTTTTCAAATTTCTAGAAAAATCTCAAGAACTTCTTTTTCTTTTTTCCATCTCTTGGTGCTTATTTTTTATTTTTCTTTCTTCTGCTATGAATTTTTCAATTCATATAGGAGCTTTTCTAGCTGGCATAGGAATAGCAGCTTCTCAATTTTCTTATGAAATTTCACCTAAGATAAAAGTTTTGCGAGATTTCTTCCTAATAATATTTTTTGTTTTTCTTGGTTCTCAAATGAAATTTTATTTTCAAAATCTTGACAAAGTTCTAATATTCTCTTTATTTGTTGTAATAGGAAATCCTTTAATCGTTTATTTACTCATGACACTAATGGGATATAAAAAAAGAACAAGCCTATTCGCAAGTTTAGCTACGGCACAAATAAGCGAATTCTCTCTTGTTCTTGTTTCTATGGGCTTATCGCTTGGTCATTTATCAAGTGATGTAGTTTCTTTAGTAACGCTTGTAGGAATAATAACAATAGCAATATCAACATATATGATAATGTTCAACGAAGCTCTATACAAAATATTAAAACCATTTCTGTTTGAGAGAAAGAAAACATGGAAAGAAGAGAAAATAATGAAAAGAATGGAGAATCATATAATTTTGATTGGCTATCATAGAATGGGTTATCATCTTGCAGAATATTTGAAAAAGTTAAGAAAGAAATTTATTGTAATAGATTTTAATCCAGATGCAATAAGACTTCTAAAAGAGAAGAATATAAGCTATATATTTGGTGATGCAACAGATCCCGATATCTTGGAAGAAGCGCATATAAGAAAAAGCAAGTTGATAATCTCCACAGTTCCAAGCTTTGATGACAATAAAATCATTATAAGTAAAGCAAAAGCTTTTGGAATTCCTGTAGTAGTCACTTCATTACATCTTAAAGATGCTCAAGAATTGTATAGACTTGGTGCAAGTTATGTGATTATTCCACATTTCTTAGGAAGTGAAAAAGTTGCTAACATGCTCAAAACATTCCTGCGTGGGAAAAAAGCAATAAAAAATATAAAAGAAAAACATATGAATTATTTAGAATCTAGAGCAAAACTAGGTCATTATTAAGTGGTTATCATGTCCCAACCAAAAATAGAAGATTTAATAAATTTTGCAAGAGAGGCTGGAGATTTTTTGCTAATGAATTTTAGAAAATCAAGCTTTAATAAAAGAGCTCATGGTAAAGATATAAAAACAATTTACGACATAGCATCTGAAAAATTAATCAAAAAAACAATAATGAAAAAATTTCCAAATCATAGCATTCTTGCCGAAGAAACTGGATTTATGGAAAAAGATGATGATTACATATGGATAATAGATCCTTTAGATGGAACCTCAAACTTTGTAAATTCAAATCCATTTTTTGCAATAGCTATTGCCTTTGCTTTTAAAGGTAAGTTAAAACTCAGCGTAGTTTATGCACCTTTTCTAAAAGAGTTATTCTATGCAGAAGCAAATAAAGGTAGCTATCTTCTAGATTTATTCACAAACAAAAAGAGAAGAGTAAGGGTATCGAAAATAAATAAATTAAGCGATAGTTATATTGTAACATGCGAAGGAGGTGAGAAAGATAAAAAAAGAATTAGCGAGATAAGAAAGAGATTGATCATGAACGCTTTAGATGTTAGAAAACTTGGAGCAGGCTCTTTAGAATGTGCTTGGGTTGCATGCGGAAGGAGTGATGCCTTTGTTACAACAAAGATATCTCCTTGGGATATTGCTGCTGGTGCATTATTAGTTAAAGAGGCTGGAGGAGAAGTATTGGATTTTGATGGAAATGATTGGAGTTTTCTCTCTACAACAGATGTAATTGTAACTAATGGAAATTTAAGCTCTTCGTTATTATCTATTTTGAAAGATTTGTAGCAGCAGGTCTAACTTGCTTTTTCCGCTCTTCACGAGTTCATTCTCTCAATGCTATCTCAACGCTTTTTCTATTTCTTTTCCAAACTTTTCGGCAGCTTGAGGACCATTGGCTGTTATTATATTTCCATCTATTTCAACATCCTTTCCAGTATATCTTGCTCCATTTTTCTTTAATTCATCTATAAACTCTCCATTCCATACTGTTGCATTTCTTCCTTCAAGAACGCCTGCTCTAGCAAGAATAACAGGAGCTATGCATATTGCAGCAAGAATTTTATTATTTTCGTTTGCTTTTCTTGCTATTTCTAAAGCAACTTTGTTATCAAAATATTCCTTTGCACCACTTCCGCCAACAAAGATTATTGCATCATAATCATTGACCTCTACATCTTCTATGGTTATATTTGGCTTTACCCTTTTTCCAAACATTCCAATAGCTTCTTGCAAAGAACTACTGGCAATAGTCACTCTTGCAACCTTAGAAAGAATTTGGTAAGGTTTTTCAAATTCCTCGTCACGAAAATTCTTGTTAGCTATAATAAAAAGCACATTCTTCATATATTCCTCACTTCCAATCTTTTCCTCTTTAATTATACACATAGAAAACAAAACTAAAAAACTAAAAACAAGCAAGAGCAAAACATTTTTCATTAAAATATTTATCTCTTAAGAATTATTTTAAAATTATTTTCGTAAAAATAATTCTTGTGCATTTATGGCCGTGATGGTGTAACGGTAGCACAAAGGCCTGTGGTTTTTTAGCAGAAAGCCTTTAGTTCGGGTTCGAATCCCGATCACGGCCCTTGAAAGGATTTAGATTCCCTCGCTTTTGGAATATAAAAGCTATCAAAATGAGCCAATTTCAGTATCATTGAAAAATTGAATTTTTTACCTTTGAAATACATGCCCTTTTTGAAATCATTTTTGATTAATTTTCTATCAAACTGAGAAGTGCTTATCCAATAAGCCAGATTTTGCAGGAAGAGTGATATGGAAAGGGTGTATTACTAATTCATGTTTTTGTGCTAATTGTTTTCATGATCTTCTCCACAGCTTCTCCCAATATCTCTACAAGCATAATTAAGTTTTCTAAAGGAGAAGGAAGAACTAACGCTTTTAATTTATCACGAACTTTTTATCGATGAATTACTTTTCACATATCTTTTTTGCATCCAAGTAGAATAAAATGAAATCTAGCTCAGCTAGTGTTATTCTCTTTTTTAAAATCTCTGAGAGATCTTCGGCTAGCTCTCTAAGCTTATTTTCTATTTCAAGATATTTTCTTTTTGTTAACGATTTTGGAATCTCTTTGATAATGTTTTTCTTCTCCAATATTCTTAAAACGTGCCTATCTAAAATAGCAAAGTTTTTATAGCCAAGATTTCTTAAAAAATGAGAAGCTTCTTTCCATCCAATACCTTTTATGTTTTCTACAAGCCATTCTCTAATCTCTTCTGGTTCTTTTCTTCTAGTTATTTCATACAAGTCATTTATTTGCTTTCTTGCTTCTATAATATATTCTGCTCTTTTGTTGTAAAATCTATATCCAAGAGATTTCAATTTTCTTCTTAACTCACTTTTTGTTGAATTTAGCAAGTCGTCGCCTAATCTTTTCCATATCTCTAAGGTCTTCTCAAGATTATTGTTTGCAACTAGTATGCAAAAACAAATTTCTTTAAATAAATCTTCTCTAGAGAAAGATTTACTACGTTTTTCTATTTCCATTATTTTTTTCTCAACATCTTTATAAATATTTTGGTAGATATTTTCCAATTCTCGTAAAAAGTATTTTTTAGTTAGATTATCATTCATTAAAACTAATAGAAGGTTGGAAGATTTTAAAGCAATTCAAAATATATTTTTAAAAGGCTTATTAATAACCGAAAAGTATTTAAATACAATAGAAATAATATATTTTGCTATTATTCTGGAGTCTCTTTATGGGACTATGAGAAAGAACCTCCGTTAGAGGTTCGAGTAATGAGGATCTAAAAATAATATTTTTAGGTCTGAGATAAGTCTTCTCGCAGCTAAAAAGAAGGAGCAGGAGTTTGTAGTACTCCTTCGCAATTCCGGTTGATCCTGCCGGAGATCACTGCTATCAGAGTCCGACTAAGCCATGCAAAGCTATTGGTACACATGAAGGTAAAAACTTCAGGTGTACCAAGCTGTACTGCTGAGTAACACGTAGCTAATCTACCCTAGGGATGGGGATAATCTCGGGAAACTGAGAATAATCCCCAATAGGCGAGAAAGGCTGGAATGCGTTCTCGCCGAAAGATGTAAGTTAAAGCTTACATCGCCCTAGGATGAGGCTGCGGCGGATTAGGTTGTTGTTTGGGTAAAGACCAAACAAGCCTATAATCCGTAGGGGTCTTGAGAGAGATAGCCCCCAGATGGACTCTGAGACATGAGTCCAGGCTCTACGGAGCGCAGCAGGCGCGAAACCTTCGCAATGCCTGAAAGGGCGACGAGGGGACTCTGAGTGCTCTCTACTCTGTAGAGAGCTTTTGTCGAGTGTAAAAAGCTCGACGAATAAGGGGTGGGCAAGACGGTTGCCAGCCGCCGCGGTAATAACCGCGCCCCGAGTGGTGATCACGATTATTGGGCCTAAAGCATCCGTAGCCGGTTCTGTGTGTCTTCAGTGAAATTCTCTTGTAAACAAGAGAGCTGGCTGAAGATACTACAGAACTTTGGGGTAGGGAGAGGTCGAGGGTACTCTCGAGGTAGGGGTTAAATCCGTTAATCTCGAGGGGACCACCTGTGGCGAAGGCGCTCGACCAGAACTAACCCGACGGTCATGGATGAAAGCTAGGGGAGCGATCGGGATTAGATACCCCGGTAGTCCTAGCCGTAAACGATGCCCACTTGCTGTTGCAAAGCTCTCGGGGCTTTGCAGCGGCGGAGCGAAGGCGTTAAGTGGGCCGCCTGGGGAGTACGGCCGCAAGGCTGAAACTTAAAGGAATTGGCGGGGGAGCACTACAAGGGGTGGAGGCTACGGTTCAATTGGATGCAACGCCGGGAACCTCACCAGGGAAGACAGCAGGATGAGGGTCAGCCTGAAGGGCTTACCTGACAAGCTGAGAGGTGCTGCATGGCCGTCGTCAGCTCGTGCCGTGAGGTGTCCTGTTAAGTCAGGAAACGAGCGAGACCCACGCCCATAGTTGCTACTCCTTTATTTATTAAAGGAGGCACTCTATGGGGACTGCCCGCGTTTAAGTGGGAGGAAGGTGTGGGCGACGACAGGTCAGTATGGCCCGAAATCCCTGGGCTACACGTGGCCTACAATGCGCGGAACAACGGGATGCGACTCCGTAAGGAGAAGCTAATCCCTTAAATCCGCGCCCAGTTCGGATCGAGGGCTGCAACTCGCCCTCGTGAAGCCGGAATCCCTAGTAAGCGGGGGTCATCATCTCTCGCTGAATACGTCCCTGCTCCTTGCACACACCGCCCGTCAAGCCAACCGATCGAAGAGTCAACGAGGACTAACTTAGCACCATCTTATAAGAATCCTTATAAGATGGTGCTAGATTAGTTCAAGTTGACTCTTTGCTAAGGGGGGCTAAGTCGTAAAGTGATGAGATGGGCGGTTTGATTTACCGAGGATGAAGATTAATATTTGGCTTGACTCCGACTCGGTAAAAATGAAAAAAATATCATCTCATTGCTCGATAAACAAGGTAGCCGTACGGGAACGTGCGGCTGGATCACCTCATTTTTTACTTAGTAAATGCGAGAAGACTTAATATGGGCCGGTCGTCTAATGGTAGGACGCTTCCCTTGCAAGGAAGAGGTTCTGGGTTCGAAAATTCGGGAATCCCAGCCGGTCCATTTTAGATGAGATCCTACAAAATAATATTTTGTGGGATTGAAATTGATGGCAATAAGCCAGATGAAATTTTGCATAGGTTAAAGTGAGGACCTAAGAGAAGAAAAGCTGGCTCCCAGGCCATCTGGTGGATGGCTTGGCTCGGGTAGCGATGAAGGTCGTGGCAAGCTGCGATAAGCCGCGAGGAGACGCATGCAGTCTTAGATTCGCGGATCACCGAATGTCACATGATATTAGGCTGAAGGCCTAATATTCTGGCTTTAAGCCAGAAGGCGCACGCGGGGAATTGAAACATCTTAGTACCCGCAGGAAAAGAAATCAACATGAGATGCGGTGAGTAGGGGCGACCGAAAACCGCAGAGGGCAAACCGAACGCCTTAGCGAAAAGTTAAGGCGGATGTGGAGTATGGAGTGGGAGCACAGCTTAACTTGTCGAGCCGAAGTTCCTTGGAACAGGACACCATAGAGGGTGATAGTCCCGTAGGCGAAGACAAGAAAGCTGATTTCCCACTTCCTGAGTATGATTGGTCGGATTTCCAATCAGAAGACGGGGGTCATCTACCTCCAACCCTAAATATAACCCGAGACCGATAGCGGACTAGTACTGTGAGGGAAAGCTGAAAAGAAGGGGTAAAACCCAGTGAAAAGATCCTGAAACCAGATGGCCATAGTTAGATGGTATAAGTCTCTAGGTTATCCTAGAGATGAAGCCATCGTCCGTTTCGAAAAACGGGCCAGGGAGTTTATACCTATGGCGAGGCGAAAGCCGAAGCGAAAGCGAAAGTGACGCAGGGCTTTATAGCCCGAGGTCACTCCGTACGAAAGTGCGGCAAGTCATAGGTATAAGACCAGAAGCCAGGTGATCTACTCCTGGGCAAGGCGAAGTTCCCCGAAAGGGGAATGGAGGCCTGAAGGGGTGCTGGTATCACATCCGCTCCTCTGACCTGGGAGTAGGGGTGAAAGGCCAAACGAACCTGGCGATAGCTGGTTCCTCCCGAAATGAGTCTCAGCTCAGCCCTACCTGAGTGTGTTATGGGGTAGAGTTACTGATTACATGAGTAAGGGGAGAAATCCCCGCTCATGTTGTCAAACTCCGAATCCATAACACACGTAGAAGGTAGGAGTGAGGGTATCTGGAGTAACTTTGGTACCCGAGAGGGGAACAACCCAGACCGAAGTTAAGGTCCCTAAGTGCCAGCTAAGTGCACCGAAAGTGGTCTCACACCTAAAACAACAGGGAGGTTGGCTTAGAAGCAGCCATCCTTTAAACAACGCGTAACAGCGGACCTGTCTAGGTGTGAGGCGCTGAAAGTTGGTTGAAGGGGGGATATAAAATGGGCAAAAAGAAAAAAACAGAAGAAACTCAAAAATAGACTATGAAAAACAATTTAAATAAAATTTGAAGTAATTTACTTTTTATTTTTTGTCTTGTTATTTTTCATCCTTCAACCAACCAGTAAAATGGACGGGGCTAAGCTGGCCACCGAGGCTTCGGATCACTTTTGCGTAAAGCAAAAGTGATGGTAGGGAGGCGTCCTGAGAGGGTCGAAGCCTTCTCGTAAGAGAGGGTGGACCTCTCTGGAATGAGAATCCTGGTGGGAGTAGCAGCAAAAGTTGGGTGAAAAACCCAACCACCTACTCGGCAAGGGTTTCTCACCAATGTTGATCAGGTGAGAGTTAGCCGAGCCTAACCTAGGTCATAACTTGACCCTAGGGAAAGGGAAACCGGTTAATATTCCGGTGCCACCTAAGTTTCAATGAACCATGGATAGACGCTTCAAGATAGTTCGACTATCGCCATCGCGATAGTCAAGCACAGAACCTCAGGGAGTCTCGTCATGAGGAGAACTGAGGGAATGTGTGATGAGGTCTGCTTAAGCAGACTTCGAACGATTCTTGGAGCCCATGAAAATATCCATGTGGAGAGCTTAGGTGCTCGTACCCAGAACCGACACAGGTGCCTTTGCTGAGTAGGCAAAGGTGTCTGGGAGAATCCAACCCAGGGAATTCGGCAAATTGGTCCAGTAAGTTCGCGAGAATGGATGCCTGCTCCTCTCTGAAAAAGGGAACGAGCAGGTCGCAGTGACAAGGGAGGTCCGACTGTTTAATAAAAACATAGCCGACCGCAAAGTGGTAACGCTTTGTATGGTCGGTGAATCGTGGCCACTGGCAGTGTGTGAAAGCTCCTTCCAAGGAGCCCAAGCCCTGCTGTAGGCCGGCGGTAACTCTGACCGTCTTAACTGGATGGTCAATTGAGCTCAGCGATGATAAGACCACTAGGGATGTAGGTAGCGTAATCCCTTGCCGTTTAATTGACGGCCTGCATGATTGATCAACGAGATCTCCACTGTCCCGGGTTGGAACCCAGCGAAACCAGCTTTCTGGCGATTAGGCCAGAGACCCCCAGTGGGAAGAAGAGACCCCGTAGAGCTTTACTGCAGTCTGCTGTTGTGATACTTTCAAGATTGCATAGTGTAGGCAGGAGCCGTAGAAGCAGCTCTTTCGGGAGCTGTGGAGGCGACAATGTAACACTGCCCTATCTTGATAGTATCGCTAATCTCTCGAAAGAGAGAAACAGCAGCAGATGGGCAGTTTGGCTGGGGCGGTACACCCTTGAAAAGATATCAAGGGTCCTCAAAGCCCAGCTCATCAGGGTCATAGTAGAAGATTATAAGGATTATAATGAGTAAATATCTTGAGGTAGCTTATGAATAATCCTAATCTTCTACTACCCTAAGGAAATCCTGAGTTGAGTGCAAACGCAAAAGCTGGGTTGACTGGATTCTGAACAATAAGGAATCCAGGGGTGAAAAATTCTGAACTTGAGTAATTATGAAGTTAGACGATCAAGTTCAGAATTTCACAAGCCGGAGTTAGCGATCCGCAGTCAGGCATAGATGGCTGGCTGTGGCAAGAGAAAAGCTACCTCGGGGATAATGGTGTCGTGGCGGGCGAGAGTTCATATCGACCCCGCGCGTTGCGGCGTCGTTGTTGGCTCGTCCTCTCCTGGCTGTGTATAAGCAGCCAAGGGTGCAGGAGTCCACTGATTAAAAGGGTACGTTAGCTGAGTTTAAACCGGCGCGAGCCAGGTTGGACTATATCTGCTGGGGGTGCTGCGAGTCTGAGAGGAAGGAAGGATAAGTACGAAAGGAACATCCTTCCGCGGCCTCTGGTGTACCGGTTGTCCGATAGGGCATCGCCGGGTAGCTACGCCGTGTGCCGATAAGAGCTGAAGGCATCTAAGCTCGAAGCGGCCCTCGAAAATAGACTCGCTGGCAGCGGGTAGACGAGCGCTTATGAGGCAGGGGTGTAAGTACCGAGCGAAAGCGAGGTATTCAGCCCACTGCTCTCTACGCCTATGCCAGCTCTTAAACTCTTAGGTCTAAAATAGTTATTTAGAATAGAAGAAAGATGACTTGTAGAGAATAATCCCTCTTAGGAGGAGGAAGTTCCACCCATCCCTTTAAGGCATAAAAGCAGAAATGCTTGGAGTCAGAAACAGAAACGATATTGGCCAGAAGTAGATATAAAGATGATACTTCTTTTAACTTCGCGAAAAGCGAAGGGCCAAGTGAAACGGTCTGACTCCTATGCCGGGATGCAAGCCTAAAGGCGCTTAGATAAATTATTCATTACCATCTAATGATTCCTCTTTGAGAGGATGAATGGTATAACAAAAGGTGGACTACTACAAGTCATCCTTTACATAATTTCAAAACATAAATCTTCATTCTTTTTCTTTGTTAGAAGAGTTTTTAATCATAGTTAATAATCTAAAAAGATTTCGTTTCACATTTATTCTTAGTAAGAGACCTATTTACATATATTGGGATATTGGCCCTTATCGCAATTGCTATACCATCGCTTGGCCTTATATCTATCTCTTCATATTTTAAAGCGCTTTTGAGAACAAGAGTAGCATAGTAAGTATCATTAATAATTTTATCTATTCTTAATAGTTTTGGCTCTATCTCAAATCTTCTAATTATTTCAATTATTATATCATGAGTTAAAGGTCTTTTAGTTTCAATATTTCTATAAGCTATTTCGATAGCATTTCCCTGTTCTTTTGTTGTATAAAATTCAAAATAGTGGCAAGATTCTGACAAAATTATGATAGAAAAATCTTCTTCATAATATATATCGAAAAGGTTTAGTTTAACATAATCTTTCGTGGGATAATCTTCCTTAAATACCTTCCAATATAGAATTACAAAAAAGAACGTTAAAAATATTATAATTACGATAATATTTTTTAGCTTCTTTTTTACAGTTTTTTCTCTCTTCATACACAATCTAAATTTTATATAATCTTCCGAATATTTATTATTCATGCAATGTATTTTTTGTGAGATAGTAAAAGGAAGTATATCAGCTTATAAAATCTTCGAGAGCGAGAATTTTCTTGCATTTCTTGATATAAATCCAAGGTCAAAAGGACATTGTCTAGTTATACCTAAGCAACATTATCAAAGCTTGCTTGAGATGCCAGAAGATAAGATATTTGGTTTATTTAATGTTACAAAACATGTTGCAAACAAGATAATCTCTAAGCTCAATGCAAAAGCCTTTAATATATGTATAAACAATGGAAAAGATGCTGGACAAGTAATACCTCACCTGCATGTTCATATTATACCAAGATATGGAGAAGATAGAGATGTTGCTATAGAAGCAATACTTCCAGTAAAAGAGGAATTGAAAAATAAATTAGCAGAGATTGCAAATATTTTGAAAGGTTAAATTTTGAAAATCGATTGTTATGATCCATGGAAATAAAAAGGATGTTGAGAAGATTATGAAAAAAATGGGAATGGAGTTAAGTGAAATGGATGCAAAAGAGGTTATAATAAAAACTTCTGATTATCAGATTAAGATAGAAAATCCAGAAGTTATTATTGCTAATATTCTTGGAAAAAAGGTTTATCAGATTTCAGGAGAAGAAAAGTTAGAAAAACTAGAACCAAAGGAAGAGGATATAAAGCTAGTGATGGAAAAGACAGGAAAAGATAGAGAAACAGTAGTAAATAAATTGAAAGAGTTAAACAATGATTTGGCAAGAGCAATAATAGAGCTTACAAGTTAATTACAAGTAATTTTTTTAATCTTCTTTAATTTAATAAAGTATCTTTTAATAAAAAGCTAAGTAATAATTATGATTATGAAGAATTTTTGGAATAATAAATTCTAAAAGGTTTGTATGAACCCAATAAAAAATATTATAAAAAGGGTAAGAAAAATACCAAGCGAAGATGATTTAAGAAAAGAGATAAGAAAAAGATTTCCAGAACTAGATTGGAGAGACGAAGACGAAATGATAAGAATTGCAAGAGAGACAGGGATAAGAAACCCCAATGAGTTGAGAGAAGAATTGATAAAAAGAAAATTAGAAAGAGAGAGAAAAGTAAAAGGCTCTGAAGAAAATGTTAGAAATTCTTGGAGTATTTTTCAAAAAGAGCTACAAGCAATAAAAGATATGAAAATACCTGAAAAGAAGAAAAGAGAGTTGAGAAGCGAAGCTTATAAGAGACATTTAATAAGAATAGGCGCTTTTCCTAAAGAAAAAAAGAAAGAAACATCTCAAGAAGAAATAGAAATTGCAAAAAGAATTTACTCAGAAGAAATTTCTAGAATACTCCAAATGAATATACCTGAAGAAGAGAAAAAGGAATTAGCAAGAAAGGCTTATGAGAATTATCTAAGAATGATCGGTTCAGAAAAAAGCTTAGAAGAGTTAGAAAAGATCTTTAGTGTAGGAAGGCCTCGTCCTTATTCTTTTAAAGAATCAGATAAGATTCTAAAAGAAGATTTGAGAATGATAAATGAATTAAATATTCCTGAAGAAGAAAAACTGAAGTTAGAGATAGCTACAAGAAAAGCACATGAAGCAAGGATAAGAGGAGAGCCATATGGCCTTCCAACAGGTTATCCAGAAAGCGTAAAACCACTAAGTAAAATAATATGGAGAGCAAAGGTGATGTGGCCTTTACATAAGTTAGAACCAGAAGAGACAAGAATGATAAGAGCTATAGCATGGGCAAAAAGAAGGCTTGATTTCATTGCTAGAACAAAAAATAAGGATGTTGTTCTAAAGCACAAGATAGAAAAGATGAAAGAATACGCAAATAGATTAGAGCTGAAAGAATATGCAGATAATGTAAAAAAATTAACTAAAAAGTTAAATAAAATTGAAAAAGAGATAAATAGAGAAAGAAGGAGGCTTTCTTCTTTAGGTCAACAATCTTCATTGGAACTTGAAAGTTTGTATAAAGATAGAGAAGAAACGAGAATAAGATTAGATAATGTTAGAAAAGAATATGAAAAACGTAGAGAAGAGCTTGAAAGATTTATCCAAACCAATGCTACGGATTTAGCTGTCTTAAAAGAAATTCTGCGAGGAGAAGTTCCAAAGGTTTTGGAAGAAACAAAAAAGATGTTTCATATATCTTCGCCACATCTTGTTGAAAGACTTAGAAATTCTTTAATGGAGTTCGCTGATGCAGAAGCTGCGAAGATGATTGAAACAAATTATAAAACAATTTATCAAGCAGCAAGGTATAAACTTGGATTTTTTGTTAAAGAGATATATCGCCCTGTTGGTGGTCCGTTCGCATCTATTTATGATTTAATCGGAATAATATTTAGATTTATATTCGATTTTATATTTTCTCCAATAGTTATTGGAACAATACTTCTTTGGTTGCTTTTCTCAATATTCATAAGATATATGATAACCGGTCCTACATTAGCTGTTTTAATCATTACAACAATTATTACTGTTTTAATGATATTAGGCCAGTATTGGGCTAAAATATTCAAGATGTTTGAGTGATTCGCATGGCACCGATATTAATAGTTTTATGCATCTTAGCATTTATCTTTTGGTTTTTAGGAAGAACAACAAGATTTAAGGAGGCAGAAGCTCTAGGCGTTTCTATAATTTGTGGAATAATGATAGCTTTAGATATAATGTTGATTTTAGCTTCTTTTGATGTTTATCCAGGATTCAATAAACCATTCCTAATTGGTTGGCTTGTTTCAATATTTTTCTTAATAGGATTTTATCAATCTGGAGGTCCTCCGATCATATATACATTTACAGTACTTTGTATAATCTTTGGCTATTTATTTACAGGGCCATATTCTGGCTATATGAAGCATTATTTAGAGCAGGTTAAAGCTCCTATAAGAGTTGTATATAGAATGTTTGGTCTTTCTTTTCACGATCTTTCACTTATGCTTACAAATCCTCAGCAATATATTCAGGAGCAACAAATGAAAGCTGTAAAAACAGAAGCACAACAAACTCAGCCCAAAGGTGTAGAGCTCTCTAGCGTCATGTTCTCTCCACCAGAAGTTCCATTATATCAAAAATTCTTTGTTGAAGTTAGAGTAGAAAATTTGGGAAATATGAAAGCGGAAAATATAACTTTAAATGTAACATGTATTAAAAAGAAGTGTGAAGAAAGCTATAATTATACTATAGATAAGCTAGAGAGATTAGAAGGTTTTGTACAAAGGTTAGGACCATTTATTGCTAAGGAAGAAAAGCCTGGAGCACAAGTAGATTTGAATATAACATTAAGGTCAGAGTATTCTGCAAAATCATCTTTAATAGTTGAAGTAATGAATGAAGAAGAGATAAGAAGAATAATGTTAGATCCAATAAAAAGATACGAACTTTTTAGAAGCGTAGTTGCTACAGGAACACCTTCTCCAGCAATGCTTGCATTAAGTGTTGGAGAGCAGCCACTGTTTAACTCTTCTACTCAAGTTTTAACGGTGTCTGTAGTAAATAAAAGAATAGGAGAATACGAATATATAATACTAAAAAAAGGTTCTAAAATAAACATTACCCTTCCAAATACTATTGGAAGTGGATTGAATTGTAGCGCAATAGGAATTAATTGTGGAAATGCAGAAAAGAAAGAGAATAAAGAGGTTGTAAGTTGCGAGGTTGAGCAAGAGATAAGGATACCTCCCATGGAGTTTAATAAACACCCAATTGTTTGCGAATTTACTTCTTCGAATATAACTCCTGAGCAAATAAAAAGAAGCGATGTTATTACTGCTGAGCTTAGCGGTTATATATTTGAGATTCAAGTAAAGAAAGGACCAACTATAATGCTCACATCGGTTTGTGCAAAGGAAGGAGAGAAGTGCGATAAGTTAAGATGTTGTGGTGTGCTTCAATGTTGCGAAGATAAGGTTTGTAGAACAAAATGCGAGAAGAGAGAGGAAAAGAAGGAAGAGATATCTAAGGAAGAAAAAACATCTGAAGAGAAGCCAATCGAAGAAACATTAGCATTAGGAGATGAAAAATACTGCGAATGGAAAAAGAGTAAATATCCAGAAAATCCTGATAAATGGTGTATAGAAGGTGAAGGTAATTGTAAGGAAGATGAGTGTAGCACGAGTATAAGACACGAAGGAAGTGGAGCAGAATTAAAATGCAGAAGTGGAATAAAAGGAAGAGTTTTGATAGAAGGAATAGAAAAGGAGGTTGAGCTTAATATAAATCTTTGTTGCTTCGAAGACCAAGATTCTCAGTCATGCTTAGAAAATTATATAAGGAAAGGAGGAAAGATATAATTAATTTCTTTTCGATAATTAAGTTAGCTTTATTTGCCTAACGTTCTTCTCTAGTGTAAAATATTAGATTTCGTGCATCAAGAATATAAACTGGTATATTGTTTAGATCTCTTTCAATTCTTAAACTAACTTTATCTCTTGGTTCTATTGGATACCCTCCAACAATTAAAGGATCGTCTATTCCGAATGGATTTCCTGTGCATTGTGCTTGTTTCGCAAAACATACAAGAGTTTCAAATTTTACAGGATCTTTCTCATAAATAGAAAAGTTAATTATACCATCACATCCTCTTGCTGAAATTTTAAGAATGTTGTAAGTTCTTCCTTCAACATTCACTCCTCTTAAAGCTTCGAGGTTCTCTACCTTATATAAACATCCTATAAGCTCATCCAAAGTTTTAACATAAATTTTTTCAGCTCTTGGTTCTTCTTTTCTTCCAAATATTCCATAACCTATTCCTATACCACTACCGAGCAAAGCTAAGCTAGTTGCTCCAATTCCAACGTATTTTAAAATCTTTTTCTTCATGTTATCAACCTTCTTGTTTTTTCTACCTTTTTATTTTTTCATGATCTTACTTAGAATTCTTTTATATTAACTAAATTTAAATACTTTTCGGTAGTAACTTTTTATCCAAGTTTCGAAAACTTCGCATCTATAACAACATGAAAGACTTTTGGCGAATAGCTTTTTACTATTCTCTTATTAATCACTTCCACTAGTTTATAATTATTTTTTATCGCATAATCTTTTAGCTCTTCTATTGGTTTTTCCCAAAGCTCTTCTTTTTTATAAGTATTATGAAAGTGCACAATACCTTCATTTCCCAAGAATAAAAAAGCATATGGAAGAAATTCTTGTGTGTTTTTCAAATAACCCATAATTACTCTATTCGCAATATTTTGAAGTTCTTTTTGCTTTGCAACTTCTCTACAATCTCCAAGTATTGGAAAGATTTTATCTTCAACTTTATTCAATTCTATATTTTTCTTGAGTAGCTCAAAAGCTTTTGGATTTTTTTCAATTGCATATATAATTTTTGGTTTTGCATACTTTGCAATACCCAAAGAAAAATATCCTATACCTGCGAACATATCAACAATAATTTCATTTTCCTTTACTAAGCCTGCTAACCTTTTTCTCTCATACAGATTTCCTTTCGAGAACATAACTTTAGAAACATCAATCTCATATAAAATTCCATGCTCTTTATGAATAGTTTTTGTATCATTTCCAACTAAGATTTTTAGTTTCGGCTTCCTAAACTCACCTTCTATTCTTTCTAACTCGCAAACAGTTTTTATTCTCGGCATCTGCTTTTTTATATCATTAGCAATTTCTATTTTTTTCTCTTCTGGTAGCTTGTCTTTAAATTTTAATAAGGCGATATCTCCAATTATTTGAATCGTGTAATATTTTTTTCTCTCTTCTTTTTTCATTTTATTAAATTTGAATTTTAAAATTTATTTAATTTCGTATTTAATTTCAAATATAAACTCATAATAAAAATAGTGAGCAAATATGAAAAAAGAAAATATAAAAAGAAATATCGCAATCAAAGAAGGAGATATAAAAAGGTTAGAGGATGCTGGCTTTAGATTCCTTGGTAAGTATAAGCATAGTGCAATAAAAACTTGTGAATGGACAAGAAAAGCTTTACGCAACGATGGCTTTTGCTATAAACAAAAGTTTTATGGAATAGCTTCGCATCGCTGCCTTCAATTTACACCAGCGCTACCATTTTGTACACATCGCTGCCTATTTTGTTGGAGAGATATTAACATAACTTATCCGAAGTGGAGAGGGGGCATAGATAAACCAAAGGAGATAATAAAAGAAGCAATAGAAAAGCAACGAGAAATACTACAAGGATTTAAAGGTAATCCAAAGGTTGATAAACAAAAATTTTATGAAGCGATGCTACCAAATCAAATCGCAATCTCTCTTGCAGGTGAACCAACGCTCTATCCAAAGCTTCCCGAACTTATAAACGAGACTAAAAAATTAGGACTAAGCTCCTTCTTAGTTACTAATGGAACTATTCCAAATATGATTAAAAAACTTACAAAAAATCCTCCAACTCAATTATATATTACTTTGCCAGCACCAAATGAAGAGATTTATATAAAAACTTGTAACCCATTTTTAAAGGATGGTTGGAAAAGAATTATGAGATCACTCTCACTATTAAAAAGTTTTGAGTATAATGCAAGAACTGTTGTAAGGCTAACTCTCGTAAAGAACTTGAACTTCTTAGATCCAAATGGCTATGGAAAAATAATAAGAGAGTTCCAGCCTCAATTTGTAGAGGTAAAAAGTTTTATGTCTGTTGGATTTGCAAGAGCAAGATTGCCCTATGAAGCTATGCCTTTACATGAAGAGATAAAAAAATTCTCTAAAAGTTTAGCGAAATTTTGCAACTATAAGATCATAGATGAAAAGAAAGAAAGTAGAGTAACTCTCTTAAAAAGAAATAATTTTTAGAAAAAATAAAAAAGAAAAAAGAAGAAAGCTAAAAATTTCCAATTAATTTATTTCTTCTTCTTTTTCTTCGCCATTTTCACTCACTAATTAGAATAATATACGAACTTATATTTAAAGATTTCGAAAAAAATTCTCTTCTAAACATTTTTACTGAAATAAAAAATCAATTTCAAATCTTCATATATTTTCAAATCTTCCAATATTTTCTTGTAGATGCAAAGGATTTTTCTGCTTCAAAAATATATTTAAGCAATTCTTCTTCGCTTTTTGGCATCTTCGCAAGAATCCTTGCAGCAGTTTCTACTCCAACACCTCTGGCTGCATGAGCAATAGCGTATCTTTTTCCATAAGTAATCATTAATGAAGCAGACCTTTTCAACTTTTCAAACATTTTCTTTTCATCCTTTGTTAAAATTTTCTTTTTCAAAATTTCTTTCGGATCCTTTTCTTTATAATCCCAAATTCCTATAAGCCTTGAGTTACATTTTGGGCATGTAGGAAAATCATCCAAATCTTTTACCTCTGTGGTTATAGAATAATTCCAACAATTTGTGCAAACTATTCTTATTCTTGTTTGCATCAATCTTCTCTTAAATGCTTCATAAATTTCTTTGTATGGTTTTTTCGGCTTTACAATATCGAAGAAGTGTATTTCTATTCCTCTTTGACCCAAAGGTGAGATCTTTTCCTTTCTCGGTATTATTATTTTGATTTTCCCTTTCTTTATTTCTTGTAGAATATTTTTTGTTTTTGCTATGTCCATCTTCTCAAAAAATATTGATCTAATAGTTTCTTTATATATTGGTGAGTCGCTAAAAATGCTTATTAATCTATTTATTTTTGCTTCATCTATAGTCGCTTCTCTTTCTATAGCTCCAAATCTTTTTGCTATTTGGAAGAAATTCCATTTAAATATAGAAGTTTTTTCTATACCTACTTGTATTGTTTTTTCAAAATCCTTTGGATTGCTTATTATTCTTTTTACATCCTCTACACTTGCAAAAGTTTTTAATATTATTCTATAAGGATCTGTCCTTACCTGTACAGCTTCTCCTCTTTCTAAAGTTAATATCGTAGCGATATACTTTCCCAATGTTTGATTCACGAGATTTCCGAAACAAGAATGAATTACAATAAATTCTTTGTCGCTTTCAATAAAAATATTTTTTTCATCTGGTATAAAGTATTTGCTTTGCTCTTTTATTATTTTAATCATTTCCTTTGCTGTATTTTCGCTTGCGCAATATTCTTTTTTCAAAAATTCTAGAAGGTAGTTTTCATCTTTAAGATAAATAGAAATAATTCTTCTTAACTTTCCAACCTCTTGCGCTATCTCAAAAGGTACTGGTATTAGCTCTCCTTCCCATGCAGGAATAGCTGATTCAGCATCTTCAACGTATTCAACAAGAATTCTATTACCCTCTACTTGAATTATTTTCCATGCGCTACCTGCACATATAAAAGTATTGCCAACTTCTCCATACTCTACTATAAAGCTTTCATCTAAAAATCCTATTGTTTCATTTGTTGATATATCAATTACTGCAAGCTTTTTAACATCAGGAATAGAAGAAAGATTCTCATAATAATATTTCCATCCCCTTCTTCTTCTCATTATCTTTTTATCTGAAATATATATCAACTTCATCTTTTCTAAGAATTCTATAACAGAAAAGAACTCCTCTATATTCAATTTTCTATAAGGATATGCATTTTTTATTATTTTATAGCATTCTTCTATTGTTATCTCTTTTTTATCTAAAAGCATTCCAACTATCTGAGTTGCTAGAATATCTAAACTATTTTCAGGTATCCTAATCTCTTCTATACTTTTCTTTTTACTTTTCTTTGCTATTGCGCAAGATTCGAATGTATCTTCATCATTAGTTATAATAATTCCTTTACTTATTCCTCCAACACGATGACCACTTCTTCCAAAACGTTGAAGAAGTTTTGTAACCCTTCTTGGAGAAAGATACTGAATAACAAAATCTACATTTCCAATATCTATTCCAAGTTCAAGAGAAGAGGTTGCAACTATTGCCTTTAGTTTGCCATTTTTAAAAGCTTGCTCAACTTTTATTCTTAGATTTTTTGACAGAGAACCATGATGTATTTCAATAGGAAGTTCTCTATCAAATAACTTAAATCTACTTCCCAAGATTTCTGCTGTCTCTCTAGTATTTGTGAATATTATTGTATTTTTATGTTCGCTTACAAGCTCCTTTATTCTCTCCATTCTAGCTTCCACATCACTTAGATTATCTTTTTTCGGAAGATCTACTAAAATTTCGTATATTTTTGTTTGCTCTGCATTTATTATTTTCACATCTTTTCCCAAAAAATCTGCAACATTTTTTACGCTACCTATTGTAGCAGATAGCGCAACTCTTTGAAAATTTTTTGCAAGTAAAGATAACCTTTCTAAAAGTATTGAAAGCTGGACGCCACGTTTGTTCTCTACCAGCTCATGAATTTCATCAACTACAACGTACCTAATATTCATTAAGTGTTCTCTCATTCTTTTTCCTGGTAATATTGCTGCAAGCGTTTCTGGCGTAGTAATTAATATATGTGGTGGTACTTCTCTTTGTTCATCCCTTTCTTTCTTGCTTGTATCTCCGTGTCTAACATCTATTTCTAATCCAAGTTTGTCGGCCCACCAAAATAATCGAGAAAGCAAATCGCGATTAAGAGCTCTTAAAGGAGTTATATAAAGTATCGCAATTGGCTTTTCCTTGTTTTTATAAACCTTATCTAATAAAGGAAGCATACAAGCTTCCGTCTTTCCTATACCTGTAGGAGCTATTATCAAGACGTTTCTTCCTTTCATTATCTCTGGAATTCCTAATATTTGTGGTAATGTCGGCTCTGTAAAACCCCTTTCCTTTATTAAAGACTGCATCTTATCGCTAAATAGCTCGAATACCATATTATTCGCTTAGTTCAAAATCTTTAATTTTGCCAAGATAAGTTCCATCTAAAAGATAAACGTCAAGATCTTTTTTATCGATCTTTCTGGCGATAGGACCTATTAGCTCTTGTTCATTAACTATAGTTGCACCACAAAGCTCATTAAAACTTGGCATAATTATTATTTCTTTTTCATTTTCATATCTTAACCAGACTCGCTCATAGTAGCTTACGTTTAACTTATCGATTATTTTAATGTAAGGGTGAACATGAGCAATAATAATTCTTTTTGCCTTTATGTTATCCTTTATAGAAATATGACCATGAGTTAGCAAGGTGTCTTTAATTTTTATAAATCTTTTCTCCACTTTAATATTTTTTGTAACATTTTTTAAGATCTTTTCTATATTTCCATCATGATTTCCTTTAATTATGATAATTTTGTTAAAGTTTAATTCAGAAAGAAATTTTATTATCTCTAAAATCTCTTCTTTTTTAGCACCTGGAATATTATGTTTTAAATCTCCAAGTATTATAAGATTTTTTGTTTTCATCTTCTTTCCAAATTCATTTAATTTCTTCGCAAATATTTCTGCTTGCGATGGTATATAAATACCATGAGTTTTTAACTCTTTTGTAATTCCAATGTGCAAATCCGCTATTATAATATATCTTTCTTTTTTATCTGTTAATAATGCTATAGGCTCGTCTTTAAGAAACAAAAGCATAATGGGGCTGCCCGGATTTGAACCGGGGTCTGGAGCTTTCTTTTAATTATGAAACCCAAGGCTCCGATGCTAGGCCAAGCTACACCACAGCCCCTATTTCTTTTCTTCAATAAAATCTTCTATCTTTAATTTAAATTCTTCATCGCTTTTTATTTCTCCCCTTTCTTTTAGGATCTCTCTCGTGAGAAGATAGAATATTAATGCCACAGATTTTCTTCCTTTATTGTTGCAAGGAAGTATAATATCTACAAAGGACGTTGAATTAAAGGTATTGCACAAAGCTATGATAGGTATCCTCATTTTAACCCCTTCTTTAACTGCTTGTTTATCAAGATAAGGATCTGTAATCAAGATAACTTCCGGCTCAACAAAATTTTTAGATCTAGGGTTAGTTAAAGTTCCAGGCATAAATCTTCCAATAATAGCATTTGCTCCTATAGCTTTTGCAAAAGTTTCTACGGGTTTTTTTATTTTTCTACTAGCAACCAGAATCTCTTTTTTAGAAGCTAAAAATTTCGAAACTATTCTTATCCTTTCATCAATCATTTTAAGATTCATTACAGCAAGACCATTTGTTATTATTTTATAGATAAACTTTCTCATATCTTTTGTTTTTATACTTGTTCCTATATGAACCCCAAACTTTAGATATTTTTCTCTACTAACGAGAAGATCTTCATCTTTCTTTTTCAAGTTTTCATCCTCTTCACTAATAATTTCAATATCCTCCTCCTTTTCTTTTTCCAATTTTTTCTTTGCCATAGTATTTCACCTTCTTACTATTATTTTTCTCATTCTTGGATTTTTACTTTCTTCCCAAATTCTTAAAAGCTCATTACAACGTTCGCAATCTATACCTGCAACGCTAAATTTTGCAAGATCAGCAAAAGTTGCTAGTTTTGCTTCTGAGGTGCATGCTGTTTTTGTTGATCTGTGACTTACTATTGAAACTATTTTTTTACTTCTTGAAAATTTAATAATATTTAGACATTCGCTAACATTACCTGCCTGATTTGGTTTTATTATTACTGCTTTTAAAATATTTTCAAGTCTTTTCAATCTCTCTAAGTTTGTAGCTATAATATCATCTCCACATATTAAAATATTTGTCTTTTTCGACAATTCCTTAAATCCACTCTCATCGTTCTCTTCCAAAGGATCTTCTACATAGAATAGTTTATACTCTCTTATAATTTTTAGTACATAGTCTATTTGTTCCTCTTTTTTCAATCTTTTATCATGATAAATGTAATATCCATTTTTGAATAAAGAAGAGGCTGCAAAATCTATTCCAATTCTAGCTTTATATCTTTTTGCTATATTTTCAACAATCTCTAAGGCATCTTCATTTGTTATATTTGCTAGCCAGGCATCTTCTGGATTCAAGCCACAAAGAATTTTTTTCTCTTTCAATATATTTTTAACTTCAAGCCATATCTCTATAGAAGTTTCTATCGCTTCCCTTATACTTTTTGCACGAGGCATTACTAAGATTTCTTGAATTTCCGGCTTTTCTAAAAAAGAGTGTTTTCCTCCTCCTAGAACATTTACCAATAGATTAGGAAAATACTTTACATCTTTTCTATATTTTGTTTCAAATTCCATAGAAAAAAATGCCAAAGAAAGAGAAGTCGTAACTATTCCTCCAAGCAATTTTTCATTCTCTTTCAATTTTTTATCAAATTCTTCTTGAGAAAAATCTCCTAAAAATTCCTTTTTTATTTTTTCAAAATTTTTTATAGCAATTTCTGGTGAAATGGCCTTTGCCTCTTTTAAACTTCTACTTATACCACCAGAACTACTTGCTGAGAAACTTTCATTTATTATCGCTTCTATTGTTTTTTCTCCAAAGGAGTTGTATATCACTCTAAGTTTTATATTTTCAACTCTTGTCATTTTCAATTCTCCTCAAAACCTTAAATGGAATAACCCCTTTTTCAAACTCAAGTTTCGCAACCTTTATTGGGTCTGTAACCTTTGTTTTTATTAATGGCTTTGCACCAGCAGCTATTTGTAGTGCTCTTGCTGCTATAATTCTTGCTCTTTCATATTTCGTATAATTAAGTTTTTCCATATTCATAAAAAATCAATTATGAAATTTAAATTTATTAATTTTATGAAATTGAGTATATAGTGTTTTTGAAACTTTTTAACAATTTTTATTTATCATAAGGTGTTATTTTTGGAAAAAATTAGAAAAAAGAAAAAAAGAGTAATAGCGATAATTCCTGCATATAATGAGAGTAAAACAATAGAAAAGATAGTTAGAGAAACAAGAAAGTATGTTGATGAGGTTGTTGTAGTTGATGATGGTTCTTCAGACTCTACAGGAGAGCTAGCAAAAAAAGCTGGAGCAAAAGTTATAAAACATGATAAAAATATGGGACTAGGAAAAAGCTTAAGAGATGGATTTTCTTATGCAATTTCAAAAAATTTTGATATAATAATAACTCTCGATGCCGATGGTCAACATTCTCCAAGCGATATACCAAAGTTTATAGAAGCTATAAACGAAGGCTATGATTTCGTTTTAGGAGAAAGAAACTTAGCATGTTATCCACTAATAAAAAAGATAGGAAATGTATTTTTGAATTTTATGACAAATCTTATTTCCGGGACTACATTAAGAGATACAGAGTCTGGATTTAGAGCTTATACTACGAATGCTTTAAAAAAAATTAATGGTTATGTAAAAGCAAATCGTTACGAAATCGCATGCGAAATAATTTTTGCAGTAGGATATTATAATTTGAAATATAAAAATGTTCCAATAGCTTCTGAGGTTTATGTAAAAGGCGTTAGAGTTAGAGATGGGATTAAAATATTTCTTTATATGCTTAGAAGAAGAAAAAGAGTTGGAATTAAAGATTACTTGATAGACGCTATGTATGTAATAAGAAAGTGGATCGAAAGGCTAAGAAACAAACTTCACGCCCATTAAAAACTTTTCAAAATTTTTTAAAATATATTTGGTATTAATATCTTAATCGAAGTGATAAAAATGGAAAGAAAACTTGCGATATTAAGCTTTTTTTCAGGAATTGTTTTTGGATATTTGTCAATAATATTAACAAACCTTGCAAAAACAAATCTAATAAACATCATAGTTGTAGGAATTTATATGGTGCTTATAAAGCTAATCTTAGAGCAATTAAAAATTGTAGAGAAGAAACCATTTAATTGGTGGTTTTCAAAATTCTATGGAATGTTTATTTTATTTTGGTTTATATTCTGGACAATATTTTATAATATTCTATAAAAAGAGTTGAAAAAGATGAAGATAAAAATACTTGGAAGTGGAGGAGAAGTTGGTAGGTCTGCAATACTTTTAATTCATGATAATTGTAAAATTTCTCTTGATTTTGGAGTAAAGCTTCAGCCAGAGCCACCGAGCTTTCCAATTGTTGTAAAAGATATAGATGGAATAATAGTTACACATAGCCATTTAGATCATAGCGGAGCTATACCTTTACTTCCAAATGTAAATTGTTATATGAATGAATTGACAAAAAGGCTAACAAAGCTACTGCTTTTCGATTTTGTAAAAGTTGCAAGAATTAATAATTATAGAATCGGGTTTTCAAAAAAGGAAGTAAAGATGGCTTTATCAAATTCCTTTATCGTAGATGGCAAATTTTTAGTTAAAAACATTCCATGCAAATTTTTTGATGCCGGTCATATACCTGGATCGAGAAGCGTTTTGCTAAATGTTGAAGACAAGAATATTTTTTATACAGGCGATATAAAATTGTATAAGCAGAATCTAATAGATGGATGTAAACTTCCAAAAGATGATATAGATATATTAATAATAGAAAGCACTTATGGAAATAGAGAGCATCCTGAAAGAAGCGTAGAAGAAGAAAGATTTAAAGCAGAGATAGATGAGACATTGAACCAAAATGGTATAGTCTTACTTCCTACTTTTGCTGTAGGGAGAGCGCAAGAGCTTTTACTTATATTGAAAAGTTATGTCGACTATATTGTAATTGATGGAATGGCAAAAGAAGCTACAAAAATAATAATGAACTATAATTTAAAATCAAGCTCATTACTAAAAAGCATTTTCAAGAGAATAAAAAAAGTAAATTCAAAAGCTGAGAGAGATAGAATTATAAGGAGAGGAGGAAAGATAATTATCACTACTTCTGGCATGCTTAACGGAGGTCCTGCTGTTTATTATATAAAAAAGATTTATAAAAGAAAAGATTGCAAAATCTTATTCACAGGATTTCAAGTTGAAGGAACTCCTGGAAAATATTTGTTAGATACAGGAATATTTAGAAATGAAGATTTGGAGCTTCATGTAAATTGCCCTGTAGCTAGATTTGATTTTTCTTCTCATGCAGGAAAAGATGAGTTATTTAAAATTATTGAAAAATTAAATCCAAAAAATATAATTTGCGTTCATGGAGATCATTGTAGCGAGTTTGCAAAAGAGATAGAAAAAGAATTTGGAATAAGAGCTTTCTCTCCAAATAATAATGAAGTTCTCGATTTTTAAATTTTTTATTAATTTATGATATAAGAATAGATAATGGGCCGGTAGCTTAGCCTGGTTAAGCTTTGAAGCTCCAGAAAGAGCGCCAAGCTTTTTGCTTGCGCGCATGTCTTATAAGACAGCTAAGCAAACTGGAGGTCGAGAGTTCGAATCTCTCCCGGCCCATTCAAAAATTTTATTGAGATTTGAAAGATGAAGAAGATGAGAATAGTAATAAAAATAGGTGGTTCTTTACTTTTTGACGACTACGGACCTATTGTAGCTATTATAAAAAATTTTGTAAATGTTTTAAAAAGAATTAAGAAAAGGCATCAAATAATTTTAGTCGTGGGTGGTGGAAAATTTGTAAGGAATTATATGAAGAGAGCAAAAGCTCTTAAAATCTCTAACAAAAATTTAGAATGGATTGCCATAGAAATTCTGAAATCTAATGTTAGATTGTTTTCTTATCTTTTAGATCTTAAACCAATTTTTGATTTAAATGAGATAAATGAAAAAACAGAAGGCGTGCTCGCAGGAATTTGCCCTGGTAGAAGCACAGATGCTAACGCTGCCATAGCTGCAAAAGCAATGAGAGCTGATATGCTAATAAAAGTTACAAATGTCGACGGAATATATGACAAAGATCCTAATAAATTTAAAGGTGCAAGAAAAATTGACAAAATTAGCTTTAATGAACTTATGAAATTTGCAAAAAGAGGAAAACCAGGAAGCTACGGAATTCTAGATAAATTAGCAATCGAAACAATAGTAAAAAATAAAATTAGAACATTTGTTATTAGTGGTGAAAATCCAAAAAATATAATAAAAGTTATTAATGGAAAGAATATTGGAACAGAAATTTCAGATTAAAATTTTAACGGTGAGCGTTTTGAAAAGGGAATATAAAAAAAGAGAGCTAAAATGCATCTCCTGTGGTAAAGAAGCAACTATAGAAGCTTTTTGTGACGATTGCTGGCTTAAGAATAAAACACTTTTTCAAATAGAAGATTTTGAAATAAAGGTTTGCAGAAAGTGCTGCAAGATTTTAGATAAAGATAGAATTGGAAGATATGAGCTAAACGACGACTCAATTAAAAGGGTTGCAATAAGTAAAATAAAAACAAAAAATAAACTTGTTGAAAAAGAAGCATTTGTAAGGAAGATAGGAAATAGATATTCTGTTACAATAGTTTGTAAAGGATTTATATTTCCTTGCAAAAAACAAAAAGAGGAGAGCAAAAATATATTTATAAAAATAAGAGAAACGCTTTGCGATTTATGCAGAAAAATATCTAGCGAGCAATACGATGCTATAATTCAAATTAGAACTAATAAGCCTTTACCAATAAAGCAGATGAAACCAGACAAAATAGAGAGAGTGAAAGAGGGACTAAACTTATATTTTTTGTATAAGGCAAATGCGCAAAAAGCTTTAAAGTTGTTGAGAGGATTTAAAATAAAAAGATCTTTTAAACTTGTTGGAGAGAAAGATACTAAAAGAATATATAGAGAATATTATTCGGTAAAAGATTATGAATCAAGAGAAACAGGAAGTAGAGGAGAGAGCAAGACTTCCAAAAGAAGGAGAAGTGATTGGAATCGTTGAGGCAAAATTAGGCGGAAAAAGATTTTCTGTTCGCTGCTTAGATGGAAATTTAAGAATTTGTAGAGTTCCTGGAAAATATGGTACACATTTATGGATAGCTGTAAGCGATGTTGTAATAGTTAAGCCATGGCCTGTACAAGGGGATAAAAGAGGGGATATCATTTGGAAATACTCTAAAGCGCAGATAGAATGGCTAAAAAGAAATGGATTTTTGAAATAGGTCAGCATTTCTCAAATCTAAAAGCAATCTCCTTATCTTCAAATTTTATTTTTCCAAAATCTTCTTCAATTTTTCCGAAGATTATGTCTATAGCATTCACTCTTTTTGCTATTTCTTCCTTATATGAAGCTAATGAAGCATCGGATAAATATAATATGATTTTTTCACCTACCTTTAGACCTTTTCTTTTTCTCATTTCTTGCACATATCTTGTTATTTCTCTTATCAAAGATTCTTCTTTTAGAACATTTCCTAATTCTACATAACCTTTACTAAATTCTTTTCCATTCTTACCTTCTTCTAAAACTTCAACATTCATGGAGTTTCCAAGAATCTTTATTTCCTCTTTAAATGTTTCGCAAGCCTTTAATGCTAAACTATCACTCGTGTATATAGTGATTTTATCCAATACCCATCTGTTCTTTATATTTTTCTCTTTCTTTAACGCATTTACTACTTCTATTATTTCTTTTATTATTTCCATTTCCTTTTCTATTTCATCATCAATCATCGTTTTATTTACTTCTGGCCATGGCATTAGATGCACGCTTTCAAACTTTTCAAATCTTTTGAAAAAGTTTTGATATGTATCCTCTGCAAAAAATGGAATAAATGGAGCAAGCATTTTTGTTAATTCTAGTTGAGTTGTATAAAGAGAATAAAGTATAAGGTCTTTATCTTCTCCCGTATAACTTTCCCTAACCTTTTCTCTTATAATATGAATATACCATCTTGAAAACTCATTCAATATAAAGTCCTCTATATTTTTTGCTGCTCTATAGAAGTCATAATCCTTTAATAGATTTTCCACATTTAGTTTTGTTCTCTCTAATTTAGAAAATAGCCATTTATGTAATTTATCCATCTCATAAATTCTCTCTTTCTTAGGATCAAAATTATTCACCTCTATGTAAGTTTTCACATATTTATTAACATTATAAAATATGTTCAGCTTTCTTCTTATCTCTCTTGCTATATTGAAACCAAAATTTAAATTCTCCTTTGGATCATGAGTCACATATAGCCAGCGCATAACATCTGCACCGATTTTCTCGAAGGCGTCGTCTAACCAAATAACATTTCCTAAGCTTTTGTGCATAGGATTTCCTTTTTCGTCAAGAATCTTTTCATATATAACTACATTTTTGTAAGGGGCTTTTCCAGAAATTACAACGCTCATTAGAAGTAAAAAGAAGAACCAAAGTTTTATCTGCTCTCTCATTTCACAAACCATGTCAGCAGGATACCATTTTTCCCAATAGCTACGATCTGAGAAATAATTTAAAGTAGAAAATGCTACTATACCTGCATCTAGCCAACAATCTCCAACTTCCTTAATCCTTTCAATCTCATTTCCACATTTTGAGCATTTTATTTTCACTTCATCTATCCATGGGCGATGAAGCTCTTTTAATTTTTCCAATCCGCTCGAAGCTTTTTCTTCTAATTCTTTTCTAGAGCCAATAACTTCAAGATTTCCACAGCTACATTTATAAAAAGGTAAAGGCAAACCCCAATATCTCTTTCTTGAAATACACCAATCTTTCATATTATTTAACCAATCTATCATTAACTTTTTTCCAAATTCTGGATGCCAATTTACCTTTTCAACCTCTTCTATTAGTTTTGGTCTTATTTCATCCATCTTTATAAACCATTCTTTTACCAATCTAAAAACAAGCTCTTCTTTACATCTCCAACAAACAGGATAGCGATGAGAATAATCTTCAACTTTAATCAAAATTCCTCTATTTTTTAAATCTTCTATAATCATTTTGTTTCCATCTTTATAGAAAATTCCAGTTAGCCAATCAAAACCTTCTTTAAAAACTCCAAATTCATCAAGAGGAGATATTGCTTTTAAATTATATTTCATTCCTAGCTCATAATCCTCTTCTCCACAGCCAGGAGCAATATGAACAATTCCAGTGCCTTCATCTTCAGAAACCATATCCCAAGCAATAACTTTATGTATAACATCCTTTTGCTCTGTAAAGTATGGATAAATAGATTCATATTCAAGTCCAATTAGCTCTTTGCCGTTTAATCTTTTCAATATCTCATATTCATTTTCTTTAAATAATTTGTTAACAAGCTTCTCAGCGATGTAATAAATTTCGTTATTATGTTTTATTTTAAGATAAAAGAAGTTTGGATTAACCGCTAAAGCAATATTTGATGTTAGCGTCCAAGGAGTTGTTGTCCAAACAAGAAGGTATTCATTATCCTTTCCTTTAATCTTAAATTTCAAATAAACTCCGGGATGAACCATCTCTTTATAACTATCTAACAATTCATGTTGAGAAAGCGAAGTGCCACAACGAGGACACCAAGGCATGACTCTTACGCTTTCGTAAATCCAACCATTTTTATGACATAATTTCAAGAAATACCATATGGCTTCTATATTTTCTTCGCTCATAGTATAATAAGAATTCTTCCAGTCCATCCATTGACCTAAGCGAATTGATTGTCTTGTTTGTATTTCAGAAAATTTTAATACACGCTCTTTACACTTTTCTATAAAATTTTCTATTCCAAACCTTTCTATATCTTTTTTAGATTTAAACCCAAGCTCTTTTTCTACCTCCACCTCAACCCAAAGGCCATGGCAATCAAAACCATTTTGATATCTTTCATCGTAGCCAAGCATGGCATAAAATCTTTGAAACAAATCTTTCAATGTTCTTCCCCAAGCGTGATGTACACCCATAGGGTTGTTTGCAGTTATCGGGCCGTCGAGAAAAGAGAATCTTTTATTTCCTCTATTTCTTTCTCTCAATTTTTCAAATATCTTTTCTTTTTCCCAAAATTCCAATATTCTTTTCTCTATTTCCTGTGGGTTATATAATGAAGATTCCCTTTCCTCTTCAAAATTTGACATAAATTGATTAATCTATAGAAAAAATTTAAAAAATAAAACTATTTTCAATTATCTACCTTTCTTTTTCTTACTTCTTGTCTTTAAAACAAAAATTAAAATTAGGGTTAGCGAGGAAATAACTATTCCTATTGAAATGCCTATTACAAAATATTCCTTACAAGAAATTTCTTCTAAATTTACTGGCTTAATTTCTATTTTGCTATAAGGTTTTGGAGCTTCTCCTCTCACTATATTTGAAAGTTCTACCGCATTTTTTGCGTAATTTTTAGAATATATAAAATACTGGATGGATGCCATTGAATTAGTTTTTTCAAGTTTTTCTCCATATTCATAATAACTGAGTGCAAGGATTGGAGTAACATTTAAAGTTTCAGCATTTCTTATGCTTCTTGCTGCATCATTCTTTACTTTTTTAATTATCTCTTTTGTATCATTTCTTATACTCTTTAGTGTTAAAGCAAACTCGATCTCAGATTTTGTTGTTATTAAATTAAATAGAGCCGCAGAATATTTCTTTTCATTCAAGTTTCTCTGAGCGATAGATAACGATTCCTTTGCTTTGCTTGTATCTACACCTAAAACATCGCCATAGCCAATGAAAGATATTAGTTCGCTTATTTTATTTTTACACAAAACTTCTAATTCTGAAAAATCAAATTTTATCTTTTCATTTGTAAAATTGTTTATAATTGAGAGCCATGCTTCAGATGTTTTTTCTCTTTCAGAAATATAAGCAATGTTTCTTATAGCTTCATCATAATTATAATTATAGTAATTTTTCCAAGCCTCTCTTAAAGTATTTTTTGCATCTATTATTCTATCCTCTGCTATTGAGATTATCTCAACATCTGTAATTGAATCTATCTCATTTTTTGCATCTTCTATTTTATTTATCTGATTTCTTACCTTTTCTTCTAGCAGATTAAGATTATTTTCAATTATCCATTCTTTTTTACCCTCTTTATAAAATTCAAATAGATTTTCAAGGTAAGCCAAATCTATTCCGACTCCTAAAAAATAGCTTGAAGCTGTATAATACGCTTTATCCTCATAATATTTCTTCGCTTCTTCTAATCTCGTTTTTATAGATTTTAAAGATTCTATCAAATATTTCTCTTCGCTATAGCTTATTCTAGAATAATTTATTTTATTTTCTAAATTTACTATTCTCTTTTCAATATCTTTCATAAAGTTTTCAGCAATGCCTTTCATTATCTTTTTTAAATCTTCTCTATCTTTCACTTCAATATCCTTCAATCTAATCTCATAACCACTCATATATTTCAAAGCTTCGACAACATCTTTTACTTCTATTACAGTAAGATTCCATTTTAGCTTTGCATACTCTTTAATATCAATATCTTGAATTTTTGATTGGCCATAAGGAATCAAGAAGATCGTAGCGTTGTGCTCTGCAGAAGCTCGTGCCTTTTCCAATATTCCACCAACACTACCAATAGTTCCATCGATATTAATTGCTCCTGTAATTATAACACTTGGATTAAGAGATAGATTGAGAAGTGAAGCTATCGTACCTATTGCGATAGCAGCGCCTGCTGAAGGACCACCTACAGCAGGGGAATCTGATCTTATTACTATAAATAGATCATAATTACTCATATCTAAATCTAATATAGAACTAACAACCTCTCTTGCTATTCTCGCACTTGTTTGAGTATCAATCTCTGTTAATGGCATTGTATCAATAAATATATGGCCATTTCCTTCTTTCGCATAGATCTGAAGAATTGCCATTACCCCTCTTTCAGTATTATTAACCCTTTCTATAGCAGGTACTAATAATGTTACTGGATTTCCATCTTTTTGAACTGCTATTGCAATTTTAATATTTATTATTAGAAATAAGTAAACTAAAAGAATTCTATTTATTTTCATAATTTTTCTACTTATATGACAAAATTTTAAATTTATTGTATTCTAGTTTCATCTTTTTGCAAGCTTTTTTATATCAATCCCTCTAACTTCTGCCCATTCTTTTGTTTTTCCCGTTATTACTAAAGGCTTTTTTCTAAGCTCTTTTATATCTTTTGCGCCTACCAAAAACATTGCAATTTTAATTTCTTCAATAATCTCTTTTAGTTTATTTTCAACCTCTTCACTACTTTTTAAAGCAGGTCTTAACAATGGCAATGCTATTCCGCAAGCGATAGCACCAAGAGCTAAGCATTTTGCAATCTCTAAGCCATTTCTTATTCCTCCAGATGCTATAATAGGAATCTTTGTTACGCTTAAGCATTCAAGCAAAGAGATTGCGGTAGGGATTCCCCACTCTTTTGCAATTATGTTATTACTTGCTTTCTTTCTTCGAAGCGTTTCAACGATTCCCCAAGAAGTTCCGCCTCTACCAGAAATATCTATAGCAGATGCTCCCGCAGCTTCTATCTTTTTTGCAACCTCTTTACTTATTCCACAACCAGTTTCTTTTACTATTACAGGCTTTTTTATACTCTTACACATCTTTTTTAATTTCTCGTAACAGCCACTCCAATTTGTATTACCTTCTGGTTGTATAGCTTCTTGCAAAGCATTGAGATGAAGAGCTATGGCATTAGCATCTATCATATCAATAGCTCTTTTAACTTCTTCAACTCCATAACCATAATTAAGTTGAATAACTCCAAGATTTGCAATTAAGAAAATATTAGGAGCAACATCTCTTACATAATAAGTTTTTTCAAGCTCTTTATTTTCTATTGCAGCTCTTTGGGAACCAACGCCCATAGCAAGATTAAGATTTTCAGCAGCTTTTGCAAGATTTTTATTAATCTTTTCAGCGATTTTAGTCCCTCCTGTCATTCCAGATATTATTATCGGAGCATTTAGCTTTTTCCCAAGAAATTCTACGCTTATATCTATTTTTTCTAAATCAACTTCTGGCAATGCATTATGAATAAAATCTATATCTTCAAATTTCCAAAATGATATCTCATCAAGAAGAGTAGAGCCATGTTCAACATTTTTATCTAAGCATATTTTAATATGTTCTTCTTTTCTCTTAGAGGTTTTTTCGCTCTCAGATCTTACCTCTTTTCTTCTTCGCATAAATTTTACTTTAATCTAAACTCATTTAAACTATTTTTATAGAGTTCTTGTTACTTTAAAATATCTGGAAAGCAACTTCTTCTATAAGAAAGATTAAAGCTTCTTCTAATTAGCACATTTATTGTAACACTCTATTTTATTGATTCGTAATCAAGAATTTCAATTAATTTAATTTTAATTATTTCATTAAAAATTATGAGAATATTATTAAGATTGGAAGCTTTAAAAAATTGTATCTACGATATGAAATATTTCCATAAATTACAGGGGTTCATCTATCGTTTACTAAAAGAAACTGAGTATAGAGTTCTTCATGATAAAAAAGGTTATAAGTTCTTTTGTTTTTCAAATATTTTTCCTATTGGAGATATGAAAGTTGGTGATAAAAGAAATTTGATCATATCATCTCCAGACGTTTTATTTATAAAATTTTTAGCTGAAAAAATAGAAGAATTAAAAAATATGAAAAAACCTATTAATATTGGTGAGATGTTATTTGAAATAGAAGATTTTTTGATATTGAAAACAAAATTAGAAAAAAGCACTAGAATAGTGTCGGCAACTCCAATTGTTATAAGAATACCAGAGAGAAATTATGATAAATATGGAATACCAAAGAAGTTTAGAAAGAAAAGATTTGTTTATTGGCGTCCGACATACCCTTTCGAAGCTTTTGTTAAGCAACTTGAAGAAAATTTGTTTAAGAAGTATAACGAATTTTATAAAACTAAGATAGAAGAGTTTCAAATATTTGAACAGTTTAAATGTATTAAAGAGAAGCCTATTGTTTGCAACGTAATTATAGATGGAAAGGAGCAACAAATAATTGGGACTCTATGGGAATTTATATTTAGCTATTTAAATAAAGAACAGAAAAAAATATTAGAGTTTGGCATCGACTGCGGATTCGGAGAAAGGAATAGTTTAGGATTTGGGTTTATGAATATAAGGTGTTGAAATGAAGTTTATAACCTCCTGGACAATTCCATGTAAAAATTCTTCAAAAGATCACAAGCACTACATTTGTTTTTCTTTGTTCCTAGATAAAAGAAGTAGATCTTATATTGTTTATTTTGAAGAAGTTTTAAATGATAAAACGAAAAGAGAAGAGAAAATTGCATCCTTCTTTTCTGAAAAGTTGGCTAAGAGTTTTTCAAACGCCTTATTCAATTCACTCGATAATAATTTAGAAAAATTTAAATTAGAAAACCTTAGTTTAAGATGGAAGAGATTGAAATGACCCAGATTAATAATGGAAAACTAGAATTTACAGGAAACTGGTTTATAGATGCCGGTATTCTAGGGTTTGT
Organism: Candidatus Aenigmatarchaeota archaeon; assembly: GCA_039000375.1. Classification (GTDB taxonomy): domain Archaea; phylum Aenigmatarchaeota; class Aenigmatarchaeia; order GW2011-AR5; family JAHLMP01; genus JAHLMP01. The sequence goes on from JAWBTS010000002.1 coordinate 36,896, forward strand.
TAACTTAATGGAAGAAGTTTATGGTTGGGATTTGGAAGAACTCCGAGAGACAATTGATAAAGAACCTGAAAAGGTTTATTATGGATATTTTCCCTTTGCTTACTTATATAAATGGCTTTTCGATAGAAACCTTAAAGTAAATCCAGAATTAGTTAAGAAATTAAAAAATGAGTTGGAAGAAAGAAAATTTCACACTACTAAAGAATTATTTAATTTTGTATGGTTTACTTTTATATGTGATTTATTTAAAGACTTGTGGGTTGAGAAGAAATCTCAATTAATTTACAAAAATGAAGCATATAGTAAGGGTAATAGACTAAAGAAGCAATTTGATTATAAAAACACTCAAACATACTTACAGAAAATATATGAAAGAGAAACAGTTCTTATTGAGATTAAAAATAAGCATCAAGATGAAATAAAAAATATTTTGAATAAGAAGAAAGAAGTAACTAAGCTTGAATATAAGGACTTAAAAGAATTGATCCAGTTTAATAATGAAAATATTTCAAATAAGTTAAAGGAATTGATCAAGAAGTTAAAAAGAAAGCATATCGACCTTATGAATTTTTTAAAAGAAGAATGGGAAGAGAATGTTATAAAAGGACAAAGATTTACTGAAGAAGAAAGTAATTTTTATAGACTTCCTATTGATAGCAGTTTTTTTAAAAATTTTTTATTCTTTAATAATTCTTTAGGTAACCTAAAGCAAAAAGAAAGTTTTTACAATGCAATCAGCTTTAATTATAAAGATGAGAAAATACTTAGAAAAATAGATAAAACTATAAATAAATTTTTACACTCAGAAGATGAATTT
>JAWBTS010000003.1:0-37317 GCA_039000375.1 Candidatus Aenigmatarchaeota archaeon
TTTTCTATGGTACTTTAGAAAAAGATCCGACAACAAACCAAATTAGACGCCGTGGTGGATTGCTTAATATTAGTGACGATCCATCTGGAAATCCTTTAAGTGGAAATGATATTTTTAGTCCAATAGATCCATTTACAATGACAATGAGTGTGCCTATTGGCTACTTGATTGGAGTTGCGAATGAAAGAATGACAGAAGCAGATTACTATGGAGCTGCAATAGAAGTTGGTGCTATCAAAGATTTGTCTCGACCACTATCAGATTTCATTTACGCTTTCGCTCTTACGAATATGTTGAGCGAGGAGCAACAAACGCCAAGGCCTACAGAACGAAGAGACGATCGCTTTTCATTTTCTTATCAATTTTTTTAATTTTTAAATAAAAGCTTGAGCAATGAAAAAAGGTTTTAAAGCTTGCTAACAAAACTAAAGAAAAATAATTAGCCAAAATGCTAAATTGGAGTGGCCAAACTTTCGTCGTCCTTATAAATTTTTTCATTTATTATCATATCCTTTTTTATTAATGGTTTCGGTTTCTTTACTGCTTCAACCCTAAAGAAGCTTGAGTTATACCAATCGAAATCTGACTTAATTTTTATTTTTTCAAATAAAGGAAACTTTTCTTCAAATCTGAACATATTACCTTTAATATCTGGATAGACGTTAAATTGCCTCTTTATATCCGTAATTACAAACCCCATATCATAAAGCATCTTCTCAATATAATACCATTTAGTTCGAGAAGCTTCTAAAGGAGTTATTCCGAAATAACCACTACTACCTATGCCGCGAAGAGCAGAAACTAAACGAGAAAAAAATAGTTTTAATCCTAACAAGGTTTCAACTGGGTCTGTAATAAAAACATCAAAGCTTTTTTCAAATTCTCTAGGAATTTTTCTTTGCGCATCATAGATATGGGCTTCTAAATTTAATTTATATTTTTTTGCAATGCTATTTATAAAATTTACAATTCTTTCATCTATTTCCAGAACAACTACTCGATTAGGTAGTCTTGTAAGCGAACAAGCTATGCTAATTAAATCGTCGTCTCCTAAAACTATAATATCACGATATATGTCTCCACGTTCATGAATAAATTCAACTCTTCTAACTATTCCTTCTGGGTCGATAAAACCTTGATCATATTTTTCTATTGCTTCTGGACGATTTTTGCAAATCCTTTCAAATCTTTCCAATATTTTTTTATAGAAATTTGAAACTATATATCCAGTAGACTCACAAGACTTGCATCTTGCATTTATTTTTTTAATTTTCAAATTACTTATAACATTTTTGTCTACTAATTTTATCTTTCCATCATGAGAAATTTTTATTATTCCTTTATTTTCCATTTCTTTAATGATTTCTAAAAACTCCTTGATTGAAGCATCTTGATGATAAAGTAAATAGTAAAAGCTCTTCTTACCACTAATCAATTGCTGTAGTATTTGTCTTGCTATTCTATCTCTTTCCATTTTTGTTACCCTCTATCTATTTCTATTTTCTTATAATCTTTTGGTTTAAACCTTCTCAAAAAGAATTTAAAGGCCTTTTCGACCTTTTTCTTTTCTCCGCAACTAAAAATATCAAGATTAACTAGGTTATATTCGGGCCAAGTATGTATAGAGATGTGACTTTCAGAAATAAGGACTATTCCCGTGACCCCCCATGGTTTGAATTGCTTGTAGTAACTCTTTATCTTTTTCATTCCTGCAAATCTTGCAGCACTTTCCATCACTTCCATTACCTTTTCTTTCTTCGCTATTAGTTCTTGCTTTACTCCATATAGGTCTGCTACTATATGTTTTCCAACATTCACTCTTTCCTTTTCTTTTAGATTCTTCTCTACCATGGGAATCGTCCTCCATAAATTTCACCCGAATAATAAAGATTATCGCTCCACTTACATTTAAATTTTTAGAAATTTTTACATCGAATAGATATTTTCTTAATGAGACAGAAAATCTCAAGAATTAAATTATTTTGTTTTTATTATGAATTTATGCTAAATCTAAGTGAAGATATATTAAGAAAAATAGAGATTTACGCTTTGGAAAATGCTGTATCTCATAACGGAAAAGCTGTAAGCAAGCCTGTTTTAAATAAAATTATCGCTGAACACAAAGAATTGTTGGAAAATATAAAAGAGTTGAATGAGATAGTAGAAAGAAAAGTTGAAGAAATAAATAAAATGAGTTTGGAAGATCAAAAAAGAAAATTAGAGTTTTTGGGATGGCAAAAAAGAAATATTGAAAAAAGAGAAAAGTCCTTAAAAGATATTGCAAAACCTGGGGAAAAATTTATCGTCAGGTTTGCACCAAACCCTGATGGTGCTATTACTATAGGCAATGCTAGACCTGCTATACTATGTGATGAATATGCTAAAAGATATAATGGAATTTTTATTCTAAGATTCGATGATACCGATCCAAAAATTAAAGTTCCTGAAAAAAGATTTTATCGCTGGGTAATAGAAGATTTGAAATGGCTTGGAATAAAAATAGATAAAATAGTTTACCAATCAAAGAGGTTGAAAATATATTACAAATATGCGGAAGATCTTATAAAAATGGGTAAAGCTTACGTATGCACTTGCGATATTGAAGAATGGAGAAAATTAAGAAATGAAGGAAAACCATGCAAATGTAGAGATCTTTCTCCCGAAGAGAATTTGATAAGATGGGAAAAAATGTTTAATGAATATAAAGAGCATGAAGCGGTTCTAAGAATTAAAACAGATTTATCACATGAAAATTTTGCAGTTCGCGATTTTCCTGCATTTAGAATAGTTGAAGATTGCAAGCATCCTTTAGTTAAAGCTAGAGTTTGGCCTTTGTATAATTTCGCTTCAGCAATAGATGACCGTCTACTTGAAATTACCCATATATTGAGAGGGCAAGAACATGCAACAAACGCAACAAAACAAGAATTTATCTATAAATATTTTGGTTGGGAATATCCAAAAGTTTTTATATTGGGAAGAATATCATTAAGCGATATGGTTTTGAGTAAAAGCAAAATTAGAGCCGGAATAAACAATAAAATCTTTTCTGGTTGGGACGATCCAAAGGTTGGAACAATAAGAGCTTTAAGACGTAGGGGCTTCTCGCCAATTGCACTAAGAAAGATAATTTTAGATATAGGAATAAAACCAAATGATGTAACAATAAGCAAAGAGAATTTAGAAGCATATAATAGAAAAGTTATCGATGAAATTGCTAATCGTTACTTTTTTGTTAAAGAACCAGTAAAAATAGAAATAGATGGATTGCCATTTGGAAGCAAAAAAATAAGAATGCATCCTATAATAGATAGAGGTTATAGAGAGATAAGTTTCGGGAAATATTTTCTAATCGATCGTGAAGATTTTGAGAAATTTAGAGGAAATATTGTAAGACTTAAGGATTTATGTGACGTGATTTTAGAAAAAAAATGTAAAATAGTTAGCATAGAACATACAAAGGAAAAGAGTATACCAATAATTCAGTGGGTTCCTTATGATTTCAAAATAAAAACTAAAATAATAATGCCTGAAAAAATTATAGAAGGGTATGGAGAACTTAATCTAAAAAACTTGAAAAAAGGTGATATAATACAGCTAGAAAGATTTGGTTTTTGCAGAGTTGAGATGGTCGGAAAAACTATAAAACTTGTGTTTTCACACAAATAAAATTAAATTATTTCTGTTGTCTCTTTACTTTCCTTTTCCACTTCAAATAGTGAAGGTGATATAGACTTTATTATTACTATTTCTCCTATGCTTTGCACCATTTGAAATGGAATTACTACGCCTTTTTTAGAGCCAATTATATCTGCAAGAAAAGATCCTTTAACAACATCTACTACTATTGCTCTAACCTTAAACTTCTCTAAGTCAAGTTCTAAGTTTGATATCTTTCCACAATACGAGCCTTTGTCTGTGAACACATCTTTTCCTATTAGATTAGAAAATTCTTCTATCGTTGCCATATTGATTTCACCAATTATAAATATATTATAAATTTTGTAAAAATATTTAAATACATTATTCTTTGGTTTCTGTTACTTCAATAAGTTTATAAAGCAAGATTAAATAAAATCTTCGATACTCTTCTCACTTCTCTTTATTCCTCTTTCTATTATTTTTTCATCTATTATTAATTCTCCGTAGACTCCATCATAGCCAGGTATTATAGTCAATTTTCCTTCCCTATTTTTTATTATCAAGTCGACGAGATTTTTATCTACCTCTGCAAGCTCCTCTTCTTTGGCATCGAGTAGCGTAGCCAATTCGCTTCCGAATCTTGAAATAAATTTTTCTTCTATTTCAAAAACCTTTTTAGAAAATAGATTAAGTTTGTATTTTTTTGCTATTAACTCTGTTAGCGGTAGTATCTTTATAAATGGTATTGCATTTTTCGGAATAAATCCTCTTGGTCTGTCTGCAAGCTCTTCTACACGATGCAAAACACCAATAGTCAATTGTTTTTTACATACTGGACAAATATTATTTAATTTCATACTTTCCTTTGGATCTAGGCTTACGTTACAATTTCTATGACCATCGTAATGATATTTTCCATATGCAGGATCGACCTCAATAGTAAAAAGAAATTTTTTTGTATCTTTCTCCTTTATTATCTTAATCAACTCTTTATAACTAATCTCTTTCATCTCAAAAACATTACATTCTCTACCTATTCTTGAACTCCATGGTGAGTGAGCGTCTGAGTTTGATAGCAATGTAAATCTATCTAAAGAACTTAGCCTCCAATTCATCTCTGGATCGCTCGAAAGTCCGGTTTCTATAGCATGTATATTTTTTTCTTGATCCTGAAAGCATTCTTTTATCGAATCGAACCCAGATTTTGAGCCGAAAATTCCGAACCAAGGAGTCCATGCATGAGCTGGAAATATGAAATTATCTCTAGAAATCTCAATAATTTTTTCAACGAACTCTGGACAACTAATTTCTATTGTGGGTCTTCCATCAGCTTTTAGATTTGTTTTCTTCTCTAAGAATTCGTTTATTTCTTTTACATCATCAAAACTTTTAGAAAGAATCACTAAATGCACCTTTCTTACTTTCTTATCTTGAGTATAAACTAAAGAAACTTCACCAGAAAGTACAAAATACATTCCTTTGTAAGAGTATATTCCAGAATTACTTTCAGTTTCTATTAACTTTTCTTCTATTTCCTTTAGCCATAATGGATGAGTAAAATCTCCTGTACCTAACAAATTTATACCCTTCCTTTTCGCATAATAGCAAAGCTCTTCGATATTCATTTCCTTAGAGGTTGCTCTTGAATAATGCGAATGAATATGTAAGTCAGCTATTACACGCATACTTTAAATTTAAATTTTACTAATTAAAATGAATATTTAGGATGGGTCTGTGGTCTAGTGGTTATGATTCCTTAAAGGAATAACAAACGTTGCCTTGACGTGGCAAAGATCGCCGGTTCGAAATTTCAGATCAATATAAAAATTAAGAAAACGAAAATCCGGCCAGACCCATATGAAAACAAAACTAAAAAAGGAATTGACTTTATTAGAGCTTGTAATGATGGGCGTAGGAATTATTGTTGGTGCTGGAATTTACGTTTTAATAGGAATTGGCGCAAGTTTGGCTGGAAATGCTTTATGGCTTTCTTTTATATTAGCATCACTTGTTGCTATCTTTACAGGTCTATCCTATGCAAAACTTTCTTTTCTTTTTCCAAAGAGTTCTGCAGAGTATATTTATATTAAAAATGCTTTTGACGAAAATTTTGCATTGGCCGCAGTATTATTAATAATATTAAGCAGTGTTGTGGGAGCGAGCGTTGTTTCCATTGGTTTTTCAGAAATACTTCTAAACTTTTTTCAAAATTTTTTAAAAATAAATATAAATATCTCATCCAATATTTTAGCAATATTCTTAATTTTTATTTGCTCTATTTTTTTATTGCTCGGAATAAAACAATCTGCTATTTTGTCTGTTAGTGCAACCTTTTTCTCTATAATGGGTCTGCTACTAATTATATTCTTTTCCATACCTTATTTTGGAAGAGAAGATATATTTCTTATTAAAAATCCTTTTGGAGTTTTTGAAGCAAGTGCATTGATATTTTTTGCTTTCATAGGATTTGAAAGCATACCAAGATTAGCAGAAGAGGCTAAAAATCCGAAAAAGGATATACCTCTTGCTATAATTCTTTCTATTGTTATTACAACAATTATGTATGTTTTGATTGCTATTTCAGCTATTTCTATTATGGGTGCTGAAGCTTTATCGTCTAGCAAAAATCCTTTAGGAGATGTTGCAAATCGAGTTTTCGGTAGTTATGGCTTATTTTTAGTTTCTTTATTCGGACTTTTTGCAACGTTTTCTACAAGTTTTCTTATACTTCTTAGCACAAGCAGAATTATTTATGGTGTTGCGGAGCAGAACATTCTTCCTAAAATATTTTTGTCTGTTTCTAAAAAAAGAAGAGTTCCGCAAAATTCAATAATTTTCGTAACTATTTCTACCATGCTATTTTGTCTTTTAAAGAATTTAAAATTCTTAGCAACTTTGGCAGATTTTTTCATTCTATTTATATTCATATTGGTCAATGTATCGCTAATTAAAATTTTGCAAATTAGAAAGAATGACAAAAAAAGAAATTTTTATTTCGTGCCTTTTTTAGCAATATTTCTTTGCTTTATTTTATTGTGTAGTATAAGTCCGATAATTTGGATTTCTGCTCTATTGATTTACTTTTTAATTTTTATTGGAATTAGAATAACAAAGAAAATATTTTAGCTTGTAAAATGGCTTAAAAATGAATTTTTATGTGTTATTTCTAATTATTATCTGAAAATAGTCTTAATTTTTAGAGTTTATTTAATGTGAGCATTATGAAAGTTCAAAAAATAAAAAGAGAAAAGATTGTGCCAGATACCTCCATATTAATTGGAGGTGTGCTATCAAAATTAATTGAAAACAAAGAGCTAAAAAACGTGGAAATAATAATTCCTGGCTTCGTTGTTGATGAGCTACAAGCACAAGCATCTAAAGGAGCTTTAACAGGATTTAAAGGTTTAGAAGAGATAAAAAAACTAAACAAATTCTCTGAAGAAAGAGATGATATAAAAGTTGTAAAAAAAGGAAGAAGACAAACACTGGAAGAGATAAAACTTGCTAAATCTGGAAGAATAGATGCTTTAATAATGGATGTTGCGAAAAAAGAAAATGCCACATTATATACGAGCGATTTGGTGCAAAAGGATGTAAGCGAAGCTATGGGAATAAAAACTAAATATTTCAAACCTTACGAAACTAAAAAGAAGCTAAAAATAGAGGAGTTCCTAATTCCTAATGCTTTGTCTGTTCATCTTAAAGAAGGTGTTCCACCAATAGCTAAAATCGGAGGGCCTGGAAAATTCGAAATTGTAGAAGTAAGAAAAGAACCACTAACTACTGAAGAACTGGAAAATATAATACATGAGATAATGAGCGCTGCTAGATATGAGCTAGGATTTGTAGAGATGATGGAAAAGGAAGCGATTATCATACAACTTAATGATAAAAGAATAGCAATATCAAGACCTCCTTTCTCAGATGGAATAGAGGTTACAATTGTTAGACCAATAGTAAAACTTAGTATAGATGACTACAAAATGCCTAAAGAGCTAAGAGATAGAATAATGAAGGGTGAAGGTATAATAATTGCAGGTCCTCCTGGCTCTGGTAAAAGCACATTAGCAGCTTCCATAGCAGAATTCTATGCATCCCTGGGAAAGATAGTAAAAACTATCGAGCAACCGAGAGATTTACAAGTAAATGAAAAAATAACGCAATATACTAAACTAAAAGGAGATTTGGAGAAAACTCTTGATTTTATTCTTCTCGTAAGACCAGACTATACTATATTTGATGAGGTTAGAACAACAAAAGATTTTATAGCATTCAAGGATATGAGACTTGCTGGTATAGGAATGGTAGGCGTTATTCATGCAAACTCACCAATAGATGCTATACAACGTTTCTTAGATCGTGTAGATCTTGGAATGCTTCCTCATATAGTAGATACTATAATATTTGTAAAATTTGGCAAAATAGATAGTGTTTACAAACTCTCATTGGTTGTGAGAACACCGACTGGTATGACAGAAAGTGATTTGATCAGACCTGTTGTAGAGTTTAGAAATTTCTTGACAAATGAGCTCGAATATGAAATTTATAGCTATGGGGAAGAAAAGATTATTGTACCAATAAAAAAAGAAGAAAGTGCAATAGAAAGACTTGCAAGATCGAGATTGGAGAGTGAGATAAAAAAATATATTAAAAGTCCTGAAATAGAATTTTTCGGAAATAAGGCTATAATAAAAGTTGAAAATAAGGATGTGCCAAAGCTTATTGGAAAAGGAGGAAAAACAATAAAAGAAATTGAAAAGAGAGTTGGAATAAGTATAGAAGTTCTGCCTAAGGTGCCAACCCTTAAAATACCTATAGAATTTTCATTCGAGGAGAGCGGTAACTCTTTAATATTTTCATTTGATAAAAGCTTTCAAAACAAGAGAGTAAGCTTTTATTACGAAGACAAATTTATTATCTCTGTTATAGTTGGAAAGAACGGAAAGGTTAAAATAAATAAAAATAGTGCGGAAGGTAAAAAAATTTTAGAAGCACTAATAAATAACAAGTTTAAAGTTTTTTATGACTCACAATAGAAGCTTGATGTTTCATAATTTAAACTTTTTGAAGATATCCAAACCTCCTCTAAGCAAAGGTTTTTTCATCACTTTCATCATTTTTTTCATATTTTTATAAGTAGTCAAAAGCTCGCGAACATCCTCTTCTTTTACTCCAGAACCTCGAGCAATTCTTCTTATCCTCGAAGCATCTATTATATCTGGATTTTTTCTTTCTTCTATTGTCATAGATTTAACTATGTGCTTCCATTTTTCCATCTTTTTTTCTTGAAGACTTAGATCTATATTTTTTAATTGCGAGATTCTTAAACCGAGCATTTCTAATATTTTATCTATTGGTCCTGTCTTTTGCATCATTTCTATTTGCGCGCAAAAGTCATCGAGATCAAAATCATCTTTTATTATCTTTTCTGCTATCTCTGGCTTTGCCACCTCTTTAACCTTTTCTAACAATGTTTCAATGTCACCAAATCCTAATAACCTTGCAACAAATCTTTTTGAGTCGTAGATTTCTATATCATCTATTTTTTCTCCGGTTGTAACAAACTTCACTGGTGAATCTGTAAATCTAGCAGAAGTTAATGCTCCGCCTCCTTTTGCTGTAGAATCTAATTTAGTAACAATTATTCCAGTAATTCCTACAAGTCTGTTAAACTCCTGTGCTTGAATACCAGCAGCTTGTCCCAAATCTGCTGGTACAACCAAAAGTATTTCTATGGGCTTTATTATATTTACTAGATCTACAAGCTCTTTTGCCAATTCTTCATCTAATGCATCTCTTCCCGCTGTATCAAATATTATAATATCATACTTCTTTAGATCTTCTATAGCTCTTTTTGCTATTTTTATTGGATCCTTCTCATCTTTTAATAGAAAATATGGAACATTTGCCTTTTTGGCCAATTGCTCTAACTGCTCCATTGCTGCTGGCCTATAAGTATCACAAGAAGTAACAATTGTACTCATACCTTTCTTTCTGTAGAAATTTGCCAACTTAATCGCTGTTGTTGTCTTTCCACTCCCGAATAATCCGACTAACAATATTCTTCCCTTCTCTAACTTTATCTTTGCTTCTTTTCCAAGGATGTTTGTAAGCTCTTCGAAAACAACATGAATAACATGCTCCTTAAGAGTTAGCCCTTCTTTTGGCTTCTCTTTTAAAGCTCTTTTTCTTATATTTTCAGATAATTGAAAAACAAGATTAACATCTACATCGCTTGCTAGCAATGCGCGCTGAATTTCAAGAATCATTTCATTTATCTTCGTTTCATCTACTGTACCTTTTAATTTATCTATTGCCTTTCTTAAACCATCTTTTAGTTTTTCCAACATTTTTATCAATTAAAGTTAGAATAGGAAGAAATAAAAATAAATTGAATATTGAGTTTAATTTTTTAGAAATTAAAATAATAATTATGGAAACGCTTGAGTGTATAAAAACAAGAAGAAGTGTTAGAAAATTTAAGAAAAAGGAAATAGAAAAAGAAAAGCTAATGAAAATATTAGAAGCTGCTATATATGCACCTTCTTCTGGAAATCTTCAAAATTGGGAATTCATAATAGTTAGAGATGAAGAAAATAAAAAACTTATAGCTAAAGCTGCACTTAATCAAAATTTTATTGCTGACGCGAGTATAATAATAATAGCTTGCTCTAATGATGACAAAGTTATTTTCTATGGAAAAAGAGGGAAAGATCTTTATGCCATAGAAAATGTAAGTGCCGCTATCCAAAACATTTTGCTTGCCGCTAACGATTTGGGGATAGGAAGTTGTTGGGTCGGTGCGTTTGATGAGAAAGAAATTAAAAAAATTTTAAAAATACCGGAAAATGTTAGACCAATAGCAATAATACCTTTAGGTTATCCTGAAAAAATTTCTGAAACGCCTGTTAGAAGACCTATATCAGAGGTCGTATTTGAAGAAAAGTATGGAAAAAAGCTAAGAATAGAAAATCTATAAATAGTTAATTTATATTTTATTGAAAATGATTTAAATGGCGATAAAAGAAAAAACAGTATTAGGAATTGATGAAGCTGGAAGAGGGAGCGTAATAGGACCATTGGTAATATGTGGTGTGTTAATAGAAGAATCTAAAATAGAATTTTTAAAAGAAGCTAAAGATTCTAAACTTCTTTCTCCGAAAAGAAGAGAAAAACTGGAGAAAAAAATTAAAGAAGTTGTAAAAGATTTTGCAGTGATAAAAATTTCTTCAGAAGAGATCGATAAGCTTAGAAGTGAAAAAAATCTAAACAATATAGAAATAGAAAACATGCAAAAGATAATAAATCTTTTTAATCCAGACGTTGTAATTATAGACTCTCCTGAAAAGAATGTAAAAAAATTTGAGAGAAAGATTCGTGAAAAAATAAAAAATAATAATATAGAAATAATCTGCGAAAATTATGCTGACAGAAAATACAAGGTTGTTAGTGCAGCTTCTATAATTGCAAAGGTAGAGAGAGATAGAGAAATAGAGAAAATAAAAAAAGAATACAAAATAGATTTTGGTTCTGGTTATCCTAGCGACGAAAGAACCATTAAATTCTTAGAAAATATTATAAAAAATGAGAAAGAGTTACCAAAATTTATAAGGAAAAGCTGGCTCACAGTAAAAAGATTAGGTAAGAGAAAATTACAAGCAAAGATAAAGTATTTTCTAGATTCCTATAATGCATAGAACAAAAAGAAATAAATCAAAAATAAATGTCTCAAAGGAAGAATCGCGTGAATTTTTTTATTAAAGCTTAGTATTGTTAAAAATAGATTTAAGGTAAAAAGAAAAAACCATGGAGAAAAGAATGGAAAAAATATTAGAGCTTCAGAAAGTCTATCGCAAGTAACATCGACAATATAACCTTCTTTGTTGTTAATCTTATATCTTCTTGCGATTTCGCCATCTAAAGCATCTAGGATTAGTATTATAATTAGTAAAATCGCAGCTATAAATCTATGAAAGTTGAAAATTAAAACAAATATTATACTTAGTATTACTGTAAAAGATGATATGAGATTTGGATTTACTTTTGGAAGATATAAACCTGAGAATAAAAACTCTCTAAGTTTTATTAAATCTTTTGAAATTCTTAATTTTCTAATTTTTTCATTTTTCGATTTCATAGCATCAACTCAAATCTAAATAAAAAACAAATAAATAGAACAGTGGTCAGAATTATTTCTAGAAATATTCTTGAATTGGTAGAGAGTGGTGTGATTTGGATCTCTTTTTTCGAATATGGATAAAATGGCCTGGAACTCCCAAATAAAAAATCTGTAGAGTAATGAAGAATTAAGGATAAAGAAAATATCTTTATTAAATTTTTATCTAATACGAAATATAAAAATGATGCGAGTAAAGAAAAAATAAGCATGCCAATAAATTCGTGAAGCATTGTCCTTGATTTTGCTCCAAACTTTTCTTTTAATATCTTTTCTTTCTTTTCCAAAATGTAGAAAATATGATCCAAATCTAAAAAGGTGGAGGAGGCGAGTATCAATAAAAAATATTTACTAGCATTTTTGAAGATAAGATCTACAAATATGAAGGAGATTAAAAAATGGAATAGCGGATTCATGAAAATCTTAAATTTAAACTCAATTAGCAAACGCTTATCTCTTTATATATCAATTCCATGCAAAACTCGTAAATATTTGAAAGTTCACCATCTATTATCTCTACTACTTTTCTTTTCATTTCTTCTATCGGTGTTTTGTTTGGAATTATTTGTGCTAGAGCTATCATTGGTTTATCTATTGGTTCACCTATTTGAGATACGAGCCAAACATAGACCTCCTTTGCATCTATAGCATTATATATTTTTTCAGCAATTCTGTGAGAAAGTACATTATATATTTTTCCGATATGACTTACTGGATTTTTTCCTGCTGCCGCCTCGCTTCCTGTTGGCCTGTTAAGAGGTATTATACCATTTACTCTATTTCCTCTTCCTACTTCGCCGCAATCTGCGTCTTCTGCGCAAGTTCCTGTAACAGTAAGATATATTCCTGCTATACCTCTACCTTTTCTATCCAGAGTATTCATATAAACAAATGATTTATAACTCGTTCTATCTCTAACAAATCTTCTAATCTCTTCTAGAATCTCTTCTTTTTTAACAAAGTAGTCATTCTCATCTTTTACAAACCTATCTATAAGCGGCATCGCTATAGTCAAATGTAGCTCATCATTTTTTCTAATTCCCATTACTTTAACGTCTTCTCCAGATTCTGGAAACATTTTTTTAAATTCCCTTGAATTTAGAAATTTTTCTGTTTCTAAAACAATCTTTTCAGTTTCACTTAGAGGAGCATAACCAACAACTGCTGAAGTATCATTAGCACCAAAAACCTTTGTTTCAAATGCCCTTTCAAATATGTCTTGCAATGCCTTAGAACCAGGTTTTAGTTCTATTTGATATATCATATCTTTTTCCGGATCTACAAAACGAAGATTATCTCTAAGCCATTGCTTGGCTGTTTTTATTACTATATCTTCGATATCTATTTTTTCATTTTTAACAACAAATGTTGCTCTATCTCCGATAACCATCTTCATCGGCTTTATAATCTTTCCTCCTCCAAACCTTTGCTCAGCTTCGCCAGCTACTAACAAACTTTTATCAATATTATGGTGATAAATCACGCCAAACTTTTTCAAATATGCTTTAGAAAGTTCTATAGAAATTTTATTCATCATAGAGTCGCAAATGTAATCTGGGTGTCCTAACCCCTTGCGCTCGACTATCTCATTGGTTTGCTCGAAAACCGGAATGCTTCTTAACTCTTCTACAACAATATTTCTCATAACAATTCACATCATTTTTACAATCAACCTTAGATTAAAATTTTAAAAATTAAAAATAATTCATGTTTGAAATCTTTTTATTCTTTTTATTTGGAATTATAGCTGGTGTGATTGCTGGAATAATTCCTGGAATACATCCAAATTTTATCGCAATGGTCGCTTCTTCTCTACTATTTTCAATTTTTCCTACCAATATCGATTTTCTTGCTTTTATAGTTGCTATGGGAATAACTAATTCCTTTATAAGCACAATACCTTCTATTCTTTTAGGAGCTCCAGAAGAAGAGAGCTGCCTAGCAATTCTTCCTGGGCATTATTTTTTGATGAAAGGCTACGGATATTATGCTATAAAACTCACAATTGTTGGAAGTTTGTTTGGATTTATATTTTGTTTGTTTATACTTCCTATCGTCTACTTCATTTTTCCGTTAATTTACACTCTAGTTAGAAATTTCATCCACATTGTTTTAAGCTTTGTAGTGCTTTATACAATCTTATTGGAAAAAAGTAAAAGAAAAATTCTCTTAGCTGCATTTATTTTTCTAATCTCTGGAATTGTAGGAATTTTAGGAAATAATTTGCCAATAAATCAAAACTTTTATCTATTTGTTGCTCTTTCCGGTTTGTTTGGCATGCCAAACTTATTAATATCAATAAAAAGATCTCAAGCTTTACCAAAACAAAAAATAAAAGAAAGAAGAATATCTATAAGAACTTTAAAAGAAGCTATAGCCCGTGGCAGCCTCGCTGGCTTTATTACTGGTTTGCTACCTGGTATTGGTGCTTCTCAAGCAACTATGATAGCAACTTTAGGCAAAGCTTCGAGAGAATATTTTCTACTCTCTCTGGGAGCTGCAACTACAAGCAATGTATTTTTCTCATTTCTTGCTCTTTGGCTAATAGGAAAACCAAGAAGCGGATTAGCTATTGCTGTCAAAAACTTCATAAAATATATTGGAATGGAAGAATTTTTGGCATTTATAATAATTTCACTTGTTGCTTCAAGCCTATCAACAATTATTGGGTTGTGGATATCTAAAAGATTTTTAGAAAGATTAGCAAAAATCGATTATAGAAAAGTAAATTTATTTATAGTGATGCTTCTTTCATTTTTAACCTATTTAACATCCTCTTTTTATGGAATCATCCTTTTGATTATAACCACATCCCTTGGACTTTTTGCGCTTACCTCTAAAGTTAGAAGAGTTAACCTAATGGGATTTTTAATATTTCCTACAATTCTTTTCTTTTCCGGAATATATTTGTAGATTAATAACTTTCTCATCCACTATTAGAATTGATTGCTCAAAATTGATAGCTACTCTAAAATTTCGCCAACTAATAAATTCCCTTTAACACCAACAACTTTTACTTTTATATAGCATCCTAACAAATTTTTGTAGTTTTTATCGTTATTAATTATTATTGGCATATAGGCGTAATTTCTTCCTATAACTCCCTTTCCTTTTATAATCTGATCTACCAATATTTCTCCTTCCCATCCTATCCAAGATTTATTTCTCTGATTGGCAATTTCTTTGAAAACTCTGTAAAGAGCTTTACTCCTCTTATATTTTATCTCGCTAGGAATTTGTTTCATTTTTGATGCTGGAACTATTTTATGAGGAGAAAATCTTGAGATATTAACCTTATTCGGTTCTATTCTCTTTATTAATTCCACTGTTTCTAAGAAATCTTCTTCGCTCTCGCCAGGATATCCAACAATTACATCTGTCCATAAGTTAAGCTCTTTAAAATGTCTTCTAAATTTTTCTACTATATCTATAAAATCATCTTTTTCGTATCTTCTATTCATCAATTTTAAAACTTTGTTTGAACCGCTCTGAACTGGTATATGCAAGAACTTGAATATTCTTTCATCTCTATATATTCTAAGCATCTCATTAGATATTTTAATTAAATTCTCGGGGTTCATCATTCCCAATCTTATAAAATATTTTCCTTTAATATTAGAGAGAATATTTTCAAGTAGATTCGGAAGAAGAGAGACATTGCTTCTATCTAAACCATAGCAAGCTACATCTTGTCCAGTAATCCAAAATTCTTTTGCACCATACTCTTTAGCGATTTTCATCTCTTTTATTATTTTATCTTCTGGAAATGAGAAAACATCACCTTTTGCAAATTTTGTTGCGCAGAAATAACAAAAAGAGTTACAACCGGAGCAAATAGGAACTATTGAAATTACTTTATTTTCTTGTATTTTTGGGAGCAAAACTTTTATCTCTTTATTTTTCCCTAAGAATTCCACTCTTTCATTTTTTATTATTTTAAATATAGCTTTATCTATCTTTGTTATATGATTTGTACTCACTATATTTGCTTCTGGAGCTATTTTCATTATTTCATTATAATGCGTTTCTGGTAAGCATCCTGCTATTATAATCTTCTTTCTCGGATATTTTTGAGAAATTTCTTTTATTCTATATAACATTTTATTTACTGTAGCTTCTTTTACTGAGCACGTATTAATTATTATAATATCGCTATTTTCGATATTGTCAACTAAAAGAAACCCTTTACTTGATAATATACCTTTTATTATTTGAGATTCCGCAATATTATTGCTACAACCATAGGTTTCTACGTAAATGTTTTGCATTGCAATCGTGCCATCTCAAAACTTTAAAAAGGTTTATATAATTATTTTAATAATTAAGTTAAGAAAGAGATAAATATAGTGATGTGAATGGCAAACATTCTTAATGTCAAACAAAACGTGTTAGATGCATTAAGAAATATAGGACTAAATTTATATGAAAGAAAATTATGGGTAGCTTTGCTTTCTAAGGGAAGCGCGACTGCAGGAGAGCTAGCAGACATCTCAAACGTCCCAAGATCTAGATGCTATGATGTTCTAGAATCTTTAGCTGATAAAGGTTTTGTAATAATACAACCTTCTAAGCCTATGCGATATGTTGCCATAAAACCGAAAGAAGCTCTTGAAAAAGCAAAAAAGCGACTATTGCAAAAAACTGAAGAGATGATAAAAAGGATAGACGATCTTGCATCAAGCGAAATAATAAAGGAGCTTGAAAAGATATATACAGAAGGAATAAAAGTTATTAGACCAGAAGATTTTTCTGGAGCTCTTAGAGGTAGAGATGCCTATTTAGAACAGATAGAAACGATGCTTGAAAATGCTAAAAAGTCTGCAAAATTCTTGCTTACAGAGCAAGCTTTGCAAGAAATATATGAAAAGAAACTAAAAGCCCTAGAAAAGGCTTGGAAAGCAGGGATCCAAATAAAGATTGCAGCACCTATAACAAAGAAGACAGAACAAATAGTAAAGGAGCTCAAAAAGTATGCCCAAATAAAAGATATTAGTAATGTAGAACACGTTAATAGACTTCTATCTCGTGTTTGCTCGATAGATGGCAAGCATATACTATTAAGTCTAACTGATGATATTAAAACAAAACCAAATGAAGATATTGCATTTTGGGCACAAAGCAATCATGCAGCAGGAGAATTTTTTGAGCCAATATTCGATTTGATATGGGAGAAGGGCAAAGAAATATAAATTTAATTTTAAAGAAAAACAGTTATGCCTTTAATTTAGCGAAACTCTATTTATAGTAGCCGCTAACCTACTTTCTAATCTATTAATTTATGATAAGAAAAGATTTGAAAAATACTCGGCAATTAATAATTCGTAAAATTTGATTAGTAGAGTTTTGCATCTTTTTTAAAAAATTACAGCAAGCTTAAAAGCTAAAAAGATTTTTTAATTAAGCCGGCAGTAGAAATAAAGATAATTTCAAATATTTGAATTCATAAGAAATATATAATGAAAATAGGTGGAATTCAAAAAACTTCTTTGATTGATTATCCTGAAAAAATAAGCACAGTAGTATTTACTCAAGGATGTAATTTTAGATGCAGATATTGCTACAACTCTAAGCTTGTCTTGCCAGAACTTTTTGAAGATCCTATCGATGAAAAAGATATCTTCTCCTTCTTAGAGAAAAGAAAAGGTAAAATAGATGGTGTAGTAATCTCTGGTGGAGAACCAACAATTCACAAAGATCTACCAATTTTTATTAAAAAGATTAAAGATATGGGGTTCTTAGTAAAGGTTGATACAAATGGAACAAATGCAAAAATGATAGAAAGTTTGATAAATGAAAAGCTTGTTGATTATGTTGCAATGGATGTAAAAGCTCCATTAGAAAAATATGAAAATATTACTCAAACTCATGTAGATAAAGATAATATCAAAAAAACTATAGAAATCTTGCTAAATTCGAAGATAGAATATGAATTTAGAACAACTTATGTAAAATCCTTACTTACCTTAGATGATTTCATAAAAATAGGAGAGATGATAAAAAACGCTAAATTGTATGCGGTACAAGCTTTTCTTCCTACAAAAACTTTAATAGATAAGAACTTAGAAAAGGAGGAAAGACCGGAATTTGAAGAATTAGAAACAATAGCAAATACGTTGAGGAAATATGTCAAAAAATGTATCGTAAGAGTTTAATTGTATAAAGTTCGAATAAAAAACTTTAATTTTGAAAATATTATCATTTTCTTTTTAATTCGTGCTTTCCTATTAATCTTTCTATTTCCTTATCTATTCTTTCCACAAGTTCTTTTACGCATATTTCAAAGCTTCTTCCTTCAGATCTTGCCACAATAACTCCGTGCTTAGTTAGAACTCTTGCCCTTACAAAATATAATTTTCCCCTTCCTTTCTCCTTTGTTTCTATATACAAAAAGATTTTTTCTATCTTATTTTTTCTCTTTCTTTCTATCTTTTTCATCTCTTTTTTCAAATATTCTTTATCGTTATCGCTTAACTCTCTTATGTTCGATATCTCTAATATTTCTTCTTTTATTGACTCCTTTAACAAAATCTCCAGTACGTCTTTTGGCGTTATTATACCTATTGGCTTTCCATCTTCTACTACTATAACTTCTTCATGTTCTCTAAATGCATTTAAAATGTCTCGTATTTTCGATTCTCTTCCTGTAATAAAAGGTCTTCTAATCACCATCTTTATAGGAAAATCTCTTATATTTAACTTTTCTCCTGTCCCTTCTCTACTTCTTTTCTGACTTTCTTTTGGTATTATTAGATCGACCAAATCTAAAGTATCTATCACGCCAACAACATTATAGTTTTTATCTATTATAGGAACTCTTGAGATGTTGTTTTCTCTCATTATATGCTTTATTTTTCCTATTGTCGAGTTTTCTTCTAAACATATTGGACATGTCATTATCTCTTCTACTCCGATATTTTCTTTCTTAGTTTCTTTAACTAATTCAAATATCAAATCTGTTTCAGAGATTATACCAATCATTTTATCTTTTTCAAATACAGGTAATGCCCTAAAGCCGCTTTGAATTATTTTTCTAGCCGCATCTAAAATAGAAGTCTCTATATCTAATCGTGGAGTGTTAGAAACTAGTATGCTTCGTGCTTTTGTCTTTTCAGCATCTATATCTTTTATTACTATGTCTTTTATAAAAATCATTCCAATGAACTTATTATTCTCTACTACTGGAAGCTGATGTATTCTATACTTTTTAGCTTTTCCTAGTATAGAGGACAAAGAATCCTCAGGGGAGGCTTTAATTAAATCCTTTGTTATAATCTCTCGAAGGGTTTTCATATCTATATTTTTTTAATTCCGAATATTATTAATATTAATTTATCTGCTGCCATTTCTAGATTCTTTGGAGTTGTTCCTTGCACCAAGATTGTATTGTTTATCAATCTAATTGAAGTTTCGCTTGCTCCGGTGTTTGGACCCTTAAGCTCTATTTTTGGTTCTTCCTCGCAAACTTCTATCTTCTTTTCGATTCCTCTCGATGTGTAGTAACGAATAGTTTTATAAACTATGTTAAAAGATGAAACGAAAAATATTGGATTATCATCCTCACTTGAATTATCAAATTTTATACATATTTTATAACTTCTTTCAAAAATGCTTTTTATTTTATCTTCACTATCTGCTGGAACTCTTATAACTTCGTAGAGATTTGTATTAAACTCATATGGAACTCCTTCAATTGTTATTTTTTTCAATTCTTTACTATTTGTATTTGCGAAGAATGATAGAGAAAAGATAATTATTATTAGGATTAAAAATGCCGAAGCTAAAAAAGCATAATTTTTTATATTATGTTTCTTTGCCATAAGTTATAATTATAATTGGAAGTTTAAAAATATTTATAATGCTCTTTAATTTTATTGTTTTATTAATGACTTTAAAAGTGGTAAAGGATGAGCAAAGGAAACGAAACGGAAAAAATTGCAATATTGGAAGCGGCTTTGTTTATAACAGAAAAACCATTGAGCATAGAAAAGCTTAGCGAGATATTAAATATTGAAAAAGAAAGGGTTTTGGAATTGTTAGAAAAATTAAAAGAAAGATATAGTTGCGAAAGTTATGGAATTCAAATTTCTGATATTGGCGGATATAGATTAGTAGTAAAACCAAAATATTTGCCATATGTGAGAAAATTAACTAGACATGCTGATCTTTCTCGATCTTTACTAAGAGTTCTTTCTATTGTTGCGCATTATAAAGAGGTTAGACAAGCAGACTTAGTAAGAGTTCTTGGAAACAGGGTTTATGAGTACGTAAAAAAATTAGAGGAGATGGGTTTTATAAAAACTGAAAAGATTTCTAGAACAAAAATAATAAAGCTAACAAAAAGGTTCGAAGAATACTTTGGTGTCTTTGAGTAATTATTCTTAGAAAGCCAAACTTACTACTTCTTAAATCAATATTATAATATCGAACCGACAAAAAATAAAATACCTACAACTATTAATACGGCTATAGCTCCTATTGCTACAAGCCAAAGATCTATTTTTGTTCCCTCTGTTTCACAACTCTCTCTGCAAACTAAATCTTGGCAGCATGTCAAACCTTCACAACATGGTGGTCTACCAACTCCGCAATAATGTCCCTTTAGCCCGCACCCTATTGTCGTTGTCGAAACTCTAGGTCTTGATATTTCTATACTTGTTGTAGTCGTGGTTGTTTCTATTCTAGGAGCTATTATTGATATGCTTTTTTCTTCAGAGAATTCTTCTTCACAATCGGCTCTAATCTTTAGAGTTTTGTAATATATAGCTTCGCATAATTCTAAGTCGATCTTAGCTATACCATCAATTATTTGTGGGGCACATAGAATACTTCTCATATCTTCTTGATACACAAGTAGATTTCCGTTTGTACAATTTCCAGAAATTACACAAACGCATTCTTTTCCAATCTCGCAAATCCAGGGTTCTCGAGCAGATCTGCATCCTAATATTTCTAAAGCTATAGAAATCTGCGAAAAGAGAGTTATGATCAAAATGTATTTTACGAATTTCATTATTAGCTCCCCAATCTACTTTAATAAATCTTTTATTAAAATATAATAAAAGCTTTATATCTTCGATTGGTTTAAAAATTATTTTAAAATATATTTCTAAAAAATAATTAAATCGAGCAAAAGCCGGAGTAGCTCAGCTGGTTGCTAATAGCAAGCAAAGAGTGCTACGCTCATGAATCTCGTGAGCTCTGAAAAAGATGAGGAGAATTGAGAAACGTAGTGGTCGTGGGTTCGAATCCCACCTCCGGCATCGTTTAATATAAGTTGACTCTAATAGTTGATTCTCGATAATAATAATCGATAAATAAAATTTACTCAGTAATTTTCTTAGAAACTATTTCTTTACATATCTCTACTATGAAAAAGTATGTAATTAAAATGAGAACTATTGTTAGCAAAAATTGGAATTCTAATGAAATGAAATCAAAGAAGTTGCCAAGTGGAGAATAAATTATTACAAAAGTTAAAAGGCCAAAAACAAGTGAAGAAAAAATCAAAATCTTTCCTGGCTTGCTTTTGTAAAATCTTTTTCTTGTTCTTATAGCAAAAGTTATTAATATCTCTGACAATACTGATTCTAAAAACCAACCTGTTCTAAATACTTCTATACTTGTTCCTATTAAAATGAGAGTAAACATTGTAGTAAAATCAAAAATTGAGCTTATTATACCAAAAATTACACAAAATTTTCTTATAAAGTTTATGTTCCAATGTTTAGGTTTTCTTAGATCTTCTTCGTCAACATTGTCCCCAGAGATTGAAAGTAATGGTCCGTCTGTTATCAAGTTTGTTAGCAAAATTTGAGATGGCAACATTGGCAAAAAATCTAGAAAAGGAGAAACTATTGCCAAGCTTGTCATGTTTCCTAGATTCGCGGAAAGTGTATTTATTATATATTTTGTTGTATTACAGAATGTTTTTCTACCTTCTAAGATTCCATCTAAAATTGTTTTTAGGCTTTTTCTCGTTAAAATTATATTAGATGCTTCTTTTGCAACATCTACACCATTCTCAACAGATATCCCTACGTCAGCACATCTAAGCGCAGGTGCATCATTTACACCATCTCCCAAAAAACCAACAACATGTCCATTTCTCTTTAGTACATTAACTATTCTAACCTTCATTTCTGGTGTTAATCTGACAAAAAGATTGTTCTTCTCAACAGCCTGAGCTAAACTTTCATCATCAAGAGCATCTATTTCGCTGCCACTTAAAACTCCCTTCAACTCTATTCCAACCTCTTTCATAACTTTTTTTGCTACAATTGCGTTATCTCCTGTGAGAATCTTTATTTCTATGCCCATCTCCTTTAACTTCTCAATTGTTTGCTTAACTCCGCTTTTTGGTGGATCCGTAAAGCACAAAAACCCTAAAAGTGTTAAATCTCTTTCATCCTCTTTACTGTATTTTTCTTTCTTTTTTATAGGTTTTTCAGCAACCGCAATAACTCTATACCCTTTCTCAAATAAATTGTTTATAATTCTTTCAGCAAAACTTTTATCTAGTTTGATCACTTTATTATGTTTTTTCATCTTTGAGCATATAGAAACTATACTTTCTGGCGCGCCTTTACATACTAACAAATAATCATTTTCATACTTTATAATGCTGCTCATTCTTTTTCTTGTATAATCGAATGGTATAGTATCTATTATTTCATAGCTATTTTTCTTAGATATTTTTCTTGCAAACTCTCCAATAGCAACATCAATAGAATTCCCAATAAACCTTCCTCTTTTTTCAATAACTGAAAGAGCTGTTGAAGCTAGAATTACGATTTCTTCATCTTTATTTCCATCTAAATTCATATAATCAGCTAGTTTTATTTTGTTTTGTGTAAGTGTCCCTGTCTTATCTATACATAAGATATCCATGTTACCTAGATCTTCTATTGCTGCAAGCTTTTTTGTTATAACTCCCATGCTAGTCATCTTCATTGCTCCCCTTGAAAGTCCTATTGTTATGATTATTGGTAATGCTTCTGGAACTATTCCTACAGCCAAAGCTAAAGAAAATAAAAGAGTGTCTATAGTCTCTTTTCCAATAATAGAGTTGATTATAAATATAAAGATCACACCAAGTATTACTAGCCCTAAAAGAAACCTGCTGAGCTTTATTATATTTCTTTGATAACTTGTGAGCTCCTTTTCAGCTTGCAAATATCCTGCTATTTTTCCAAAAGTGCTTTTCATACCAGTAGAAACAACTATTCCTTTACCTTTTCCGTTTTTAACTAAAGTGCCCATAAATGCCATATTTTTCATAGATTGCGGCTCTATTTTTTTCATGGGTATAGGCTGTGTATCTTTAACAACAGGATAGAATTCGCCTGTAACAAGAGATTCATCTATCTCCAATTCGTCTGCCTCTATTATTCGAAGATCTGCAGGAATTCTATCTCCGGTTTCAATTATCACTATATCCCCAGGAACAAGATATCTAGTATCAATCTTTTCTAAATTTCCATTTCTCAAAACTTTTGCATGATATCTTATATATTTACAAAGTTTTCTCAGTGCTAGCTCGGATTTATATTCCTGGAAAAAACTGAGCAAAGAATTTATAAGAAGTATTAAAGTTATGATTAATGCCTCTAATACGCTCTGTGTGAAATAAGCTATTAAAGCTGCTATAAATAATAATATTAGAAGAGGGTTCTTGAATTGATTTAAAAACAGTTTAAAAGCTGAATTTTCTAATCTTTTTGGTATGTCATTCAAACCATATATCTTCAATCTTTTTTCTGCTTCTTCACTACTAAGCCCATCGACAGCAGAAGAATTGAGAATTTCTATAACTTCTTTACTTGTTTTTGCCCACCACTCCATATAACATAATTATTTTGCTTATAATAATTTTAAATGAAAAATCAGAAATATTGTAAATTATAAATCTTACAGAATAATTAATTGCGCAAGAAAAGATTCTAATTGAATTCTTGGATTACATCCCTCTGAGATTCTGAACTCGTAATCTCCTGCCATTGCCAATATTCTTGCCTTTTTTTCATCATCTACTTTTAGATTAATAATTTGATTATGAATCTCTTTCATTATATCTTCTCCACTAAGACCTTCGTCTCTTATAAGTGAGATCAATATTTTTCTAGCTTCTTCAAATTTTTTGTTAAGAGCTAGTTCTAGCATTTTTTTAACTTCTTCTGGGTTCGGATTAGAGGATACTGAATATATAACATCTGGCGTTATAGTAGTTTTTATTTGAGCTGCTGTCTGTAATATATTTATAGCTCTTCTCATGTCCCCCTCGCTTATGTGATATATTACCGAATAGCTTTCATCATCTACCTTAAGTTTTTCATTTTTGGCTATTTTTTCTAAGAATTTTCTCATTGCCTTTTCGCTGATTGGTTTGAATTTGAATATTGCTGTCCTTGATTGTATAGGAATAATTATCTTTGAAACATAATTACAAGCAAGTATGAATCTCGTTATTCCTGCAAACTTTTCCATCATTCTCCTCAAAGCTTGCTGAGCGTCTCTTGTTAAGGCATCTGCCTCATCTAAATATATTATCTTAAAACCATAACCCAAAGGTACTGTTCTTGCAAAATCCTTAACCTTTGTTCTTATAGTATCTATTCCTCTTTCATCACTTGCGTTTAATTCTAAGAAATTTTGATGCCAGTTCTCGCCAAATAATTCATGAGCAATAACTAATGCTGTTGTGGTCTTTCCAACGCCAGCTGGACCTGCAAACAAGCAGTGGGGTAAGGTATTGTTTCTTACAAAAGCTTCTAACCTTTTTACCACTTCTTCTTGTCCAATAATCTCACTAAATTTCTTAGGCCTATATTTTTCAGTCCATATCTCTTCTAATGCCATTTCAATCACAGATTATTTAGAAGAAATCGTTCTTCTCTCTTTTGATTTTGGTCTGAACTTTTTATATCCACATCTTCTACACTTTGTTTTTTCTGGGTTCTGTGTTCTAATCTTGGCTCCGCATCTTAGACAAACATAAACGTTTTTGAACAATCTATCGGCAACTTCTTGCGGATACTTTGCTTTCATATGAACATCTCCTCTTTTTCAAAATATTTTTCTATCCAATCTACATTTTCGCTTTTATATTCTCTTCCTTTTATTATATTTAAAATTCTTTTTACCACATCTTTTATGCTTTTTCCTGTAGTATCTATTTGAAAAATCTTTTTCACGATTTTATTTTTCTTTGCATTAAGAACATCTGCATAAACAACATCTAAGATCTCTGCCAAAACATTTTCTTTTATCTTTTCTTTTTTCCATTTTCTTCTTTTTAATCTTTTTTCCAATTCTTTTGGATCTAAACGCAAAACAATTGTTAAATCATTCGGTATTAGATGTGAGAGATGTCCATGAACTATAAAATCTCCTTTTAATCTTATCTTTCGAAAAAGCTTCTCGTTTACTATATAGCTTCTCATTTTATTATCATATCCTAAAATTAATTTGTTTTTCTTTGCTAGTTCGAAATCGCTAATTACGTTGTAGCCTAGAACTTTTCCAAGCGCTTTTGCTATTGTAGTTTTGCCAACTCCTGGTGTACCAGTTATAGAGATTATCATACTCTATCGCTATGGAAAAGGTTTTACTTATCTTACCGTGTAATGAAAATATTTCTATTAACTTTGTAAACAAATAAATATTTGTAAAATTAATGTAAAAAATATGAAGACTACAATTTCTGTTATAAAAGCAGACATAGGAAGTTTGGTCGGACATGCAACAGTGCATCCAAAAATAATAGAAATTGCAAAAAAAGAAATTGAGAAATATAATAGAAAAAAGAAAATAATTGAGGATTTCTTTGTAATAAACTGCGGTGATGATCTGGAGCTAATAATGACGCATAGAAACGGTGTTGACAACAAAAATGTTCACGGATTGGCATGGAACGTGTTTACAAAATGTGCAGAGGAAGCAAAAAAGATGAAGCTATATGCTGCTGGACAAGACATTATATCTACTGCATTTTCAGGAAATGTTCGCGGCTTAGGTCCTGGGATAGCTGAAATGGAATTTGAAGAAAGGGGTAGCGACCCAATTATAATTTTCATGGCAGACAAAACAGAAGCAGGTGCTTGGAATTTACCTCTCTATAAGATATTTGCAGATCCTTTTAATACAGCAGGCCTAGTTATCGACCCTAAAGTTAGTAAAGGATTTGTATTTGATGTTTTAGATACAAAAGAAGGAAGAAAAATCACATTAAAAACTCCAGAAGAATCTTATGAGTTGCTAGCACTAATAGGAGCTCCATCGCGCTATGTAGTAAAATCTGTAAGAAGAAAAGAGGACAATGAAATAGCAGCAGTATCTTCTACAGAAAAGCTATCTATGATAGCAGGCCATTATGTTGGGAAGGATGATCCTGTGCTCATAGTAAGAGCACAATCAGGATTTCCAGCAGTGGGGGAAGTTCTCGAACCATTTGCAAATCCATTCCTAGTTGCTGGTTGGATGCGAGGCTCTCATCATGGACCACTAATGCCAGTATCTTTTGCACATGCAAAATGCACAAGATTTGATGGTCCTCCTAGGGTTATTGCAGCTGGTTTTCAAGTTTCTAATGGAAAACTAATTGGTCCAGTAGATCTATTCGACGATCCTGCCTTTGATTATGCTAGAAATAAAGCGAACGAAATCGCAAATTATATCAAAGCTCATGGACCATTTGAGCCTCATAGATTGCCATTAGAAGATTTGGAGTATACAACATACCCTGAAGTAGAAAAGAGACTAAAGGATAGATGGAAAAAGATTTAGTTCTAGAATCCATTTAGCCCAGAATTTATTTTCTTATATTTTTCTTTACTATACTTTCTTTATGCAAATAAATTATTTGATAACAAAAGAAGGTAAAGAGTATCTAGAAAAAGGTACTCCTGAGAAAAGGCTTATAGAGATTTTAAAAGAAAGAGAAAAAATATCGATAAAAGAAATAAATGAAATTATTAAGGAAGAAGGCTGGATAGCAATAAATTGGGCGAAAAAGTTTGGTTGGATAGAAATAAAAGGTAATGAAATTTTCTTAAAAAGCTTACCTAAAAGTTTTGAGGTAGATGATGCTCTTCGTAGTTTATATGAAAAAAGGGAGATTAAAAAAGATGTTCTGGAAATTCTATTAAAAAGAAAATTGATAATAGAAGACAAAGAAGATGTAGTAAAAAAAGCTGAGAAACAGATTAAAGATGGTGTAAAATTTCTTACACATGAGCTTCTTGCGAGTGGTCTGTGGAGAAATCTAAAATTCCCAAAATATAATGTAAGCATTGTAGGAAGAAAAGAAAATATTGGAAAGAGGCATCCTTACATGAAATTTTTGATAGAGATAAAAGAAAAGCTAATTTCGTTAGGATTTAAAGAAATGTCATCTCCTACAATAGAGCTAGAGTTCTGGAATTTCGATGCTTTATATCAGCCTCAAGACCATCCGTCTCGAGATTGGACTCAAACCTATAGCCTAAAATTTCCAAAAGAAGGTAAACTTCCTGAGAACGAATTAGTTGAAAGAGTTAAGAAAACGCATGAAAATGGCTGGATTACTTCTTCTACAGGCTGGGGTTATAGGTGGGATCCATCTAAAGCTGCTAGACTAATACCAAGAGCTCATGCAACTTGCTGTTCAGCCAGGACATTAGCCAATAATCCAGAAATACCTGGGAAATATTTCGCAATAAGAAGATGTTTTCGACCAGATGTTATTGATGCCACTCATGGTGTTGAGTTTAATCAGTGTGAAGGAATAGTAATAGATAATAATCTATCTTTCAGAGAAATGATAGGAATACTAAAAACTTTGACAAAAGAGATTGCTGATATAGAAGAAATTAGAATAAAGCCAGATTACTATCCTTTTACAGAACCTTCTATAGAGCTATTAGCAAAACATCCTAAACTTGGGTGGATTGAATTTGCCGGTGCAGGTATATTTCGAGAAGAAGTAACAATACCTCTTGGCGTTAAAGATGTTGTTCTTGCGTGGGGAATAGGAATAGATAGACTAGCGATGATAGCATTAGGAATAAATGATATAAGAGAATTGTTTACTAGAGATTTGAAATGGCTTAGAGAAAAGGAGATCTTGATTTAAAGAGGTGAAAACATGCCAAAAATAGAGATAAACCTTGAAGATTTTTTTAATTTGCTCGGAAAAAGATTTGAAAAAAATGAGCTTGAAAAGATTTTCGAATATGCAAAAAGTGAAGTAGAAGAGATTGGCGGCGAGATTGCAAAAATAGAAATAAAGGATACAAATCGTCCGGACCTTTGGAGTACAGAAGGATTAGCAAGAGAATTAAGAGGAAGATTAAAATTAGAAAGAGGTTTACCAAAATACTCTGTGAAAAAATCTAATTATAAAGTTTTTGTAGATTCTAAGCTCGATAGAACTACTGTTTGTGCAGTAGTTGAGAATGTAAAATTAAACTCTGAAGCACTAAAGCAAGTTATTCAAATTCAAGAAAAGATTGCTACAAGCTTTGGAAGGAATAGAAGAGAGGTTGCGATAGGTGTTTACGATAAAGACAAGATAAACTTTCCTCTCTTTTTCTTTGCAAAAAGGCCAGAAGAGATAATATTTACACCTCTTGGATTTAATGAAGAAATGAACGCTATTGAAATATTAGAAAAGCACCCTAAAGGTATAGAATATCGAAAGCTTTTAGAAGGAAAGGATAAATATCCGATATTCGTTGATAGCAAAGGCAAAATTATTTCTATGCCACCAATAATAAATTCTGATGATACAAAAGTTACGGAAAATACAAAAAATATTTTTATTGAATGCTCTGGAACAAATAATAGAGCGATGGAGCTCGCGCTTATAGTTATTGCGACATTGTTAGCAGAAAGAAAAGGTTTGATAAAAAGTGTTGAAATAGCAAAGATTGAATTTGAAAGATTGGAAGAAAAAATAAAATGTAGAAGCTGTGGAAGTGATATAGTACCGAATATTTGGAATTATTGGTTTGGATATGCATTATGTAAGAATTGTGGATTAAAATTAAAGATGGCTGAAAAAGAAAAGATTATGAATATTATTAAAGATTCTACTATTACTCCTAACACAAAGCCTAAAAAAATTGTGGTTGAGATAAGTTACATAAATAAAATTTCTGGTCTTGATTTAAAATTAAATGAAATTAAAAATTTGCTATTAAATGCTAGATATGAAATAAAGAGAGTAAGCAAGGATAAGCTTGAACTTCTATATCCTTGCTATCGCTACGATATAATGCATCAAAGAGATGTTGTAGAAGACATATTGATTTCTTATGGGTTTGATAATATTACCCCTAAGGATTTAAAGCTCTATACTATAGGCTCAGAAATTCCAATTGAAAAATTCAAAAAGAAAATTTCTGAGATTTTAATAGGTCTCGGGTTTCAAGAAATAATGTCTTACATGCTTACTAGTAAGAAAAACCTTTTTGAAAAAATGAATAGAAAGGAAAAGGAAATTGTTGAGATAGAAAATCCTATTAGCGAGAATTGGAGTGTCTTTAGAGATTTTATGCTACCATCAATCTTAGAATTTATCTCTCTAAATCAACATGTAGAACATCCTCAAAAAATATTTGAGATAGGTACTTGTGTCGTATTAGAAGACAAGGAAGCAAAAGATGTAGAGAAGCTTTCTGCAGCTATAAGTGATACAAAGGCTGGTTACGAAGATATAGCACCTTGCCTAGATGCGTTTTTAAGAAATTTGAAATTAAAATATGAGTTAATCCCAACTGCTCATGAAAGTTTTATAGAGGGTAGAGTTGCAAAAATAGTCGTTGAGAAAAAAGAAGTTGGAGTTATTGGCGAATTAAATCCTTATGTATTAGAAAAATGGAATATAGCATTTCCTGTTGCAGCTTTCGAGATAAATATTAACGAGATTCTATCATTAGTTAGCAAAATAAGGAAATAAAATTTGAAAATTTATTGAACTTCTATAAGAAAATTAAATTTACAAGAAAAGAACGCATAATATTAAAGTGCTTGTGCTTATTATTTTTATCAATACATTAAGAGAAGGTCCTACAGTATCTTTGAATGGGTCTCCTACTGTATCGCCTACAACAGCCGCGGCATGTGTTGGACTTCCTTTCATTATCACTTTTCCTTTTTCATCTTTTAAGCCACCTGCTTCGATATACTTCTTTGCATTGTCCCAAGCACCGCCACCATTATTCATAAAAGTACCCACTAATATTCCTGCTATTGTTCCTACTATCAAAAAGCCTCCTACTGCTTCTGCTGCATCGAAACCAAGAAGTTTAAATATAATTCCAAGTAAGACAGGCGTTGATATAGCAAGTAATGATGGTGCAATCATCTCTTTTAGTCCGGCCTTTGTTGCAATATCCACTACTTTACTGTAATCCGGTTTCGCTTTTCCCTTCATAATAAGAGGGTTTTCTTTAAATTGTCTTCTTACCTCTTCTATTATCTTGCTCGCTGTTTTTCCCACTGCCCTGAACCCCAAAGCGCTAAACAAAAATACTAATGCTCCTGCAATTAAGCTTGCCACAAATATTTCTGGCTTCAAAATATTTACTTCGATTCCTACACCTCGCAACTCGGTAACTTTTGATGTATAAGCGGAGAATAGAACAAATGCAGCTAAAGCAGCAGAACCTATTGCATATCCTTTTGTTAAAGCTTTTGTGGTATTTCCTACTGCATCCAACCCTTCTGTCCTCTTTCTTGCTTCTTCTTCTCCGCTCATCTCTATTATTCCATTGGCATTATCAGAGATTGGTCCGAATGTGTCCATTGCTAACAAATAAGCGCAACTTGTAAGCATACCTATTGCAGCTAAAGCTGTACCATAAAGGCCAGAACCCTCTAAACTTCCTAACCAATATGAAATTAATAATGCTATACTAATCAATATTACAGTAGGAAAGATGCATTCGAAACCTACTGAGATACCTGTAAGAATATTTGTTGCAGGCCCTGTTTTGCTCGCTTCTGCTATACTCCTTACTGGTCTAAATTTTGCTTCGGTGTAATATCTTGTAATGTAAACGAAAACTATACTAGTTGCTATACCCACTAATGTTGCAAAAAAGTATGTTATCTTTCCTAATAGAGTTGTGGTTATGACATAAATTCCAATAACGCTTATCAAAATTGTAATGTAGTAACCGCGGTTTAAAGCTAGTATTGGATTTTCGTCCTCTTTTCCTCTAACAGATAATATTCCTACAATAGAAGCAATAAGTCCTACAGATATTATCAGCAATGGATAAATAATCCAGTTTATGTCTTTTGAAATAGAATACATAGAAACGCCTAATATCATTCCACCTATTATAGCAGCAGCTGTAGATTCGAAAAGATCGGCGCCCCTTCCAGCACAATCTCCAACATTATCACCAACAAGATCAGCAATAACAGCAGCGTTTCTTGGATCATCTTCTGGAATGCCTTTCTCAACCTTTCCTACTAAATCAGCTCCCATATCAGCAGCTTTTGTATATATACCACCACCAAGCAGAGCAAATATTGCAACAAAGCTTGCCCCAAAGCTAAAACCAACAATCTCATAAGGCACTGTATTTGGCCTCTCTAACCCATTGTAAGCAAAGAATATTCCTGAGATTCCAAGTAAGCAAAGGCTAACTATTAAGAAACCTGAAACAGCTCCTCCCCTTATAGCTACTTGGATAGCTTCGTTCAAACTTCTTCTTGCTGCACTAGCACATCTTACATTTGACTTTACTGAAACATACATGCCTATGAATCCAGAAGCGCCTGAGCATAAAGCTCCAAGCAAAAATGAAATTGCTGTTTTCATACCTATTTCTACGTTATTATACCCTGTGGCTAGCCCTATTAGTATTGAAGTTATCAAAGCTACTATTGCAATAGTTTTGTATTGTCTTTTTAAATAAGCTGTAGCAGCTTCGAGAATAATCCTTCCTATCTCCCTCATCCTTTTTGTTCCTTCGTCCTTCTTAAAAATATTTTTTATGAGAATGAGTGAAAAAATGATGCCTATTATTCCTGAGATTGGGATTATAAAAAATGTTTCAATCATTATCTACACCTTCGAGATGGACAAACTAAATATACCGAAATGTTGTATTTTTAAAAATTTAAATTTTATGGTTTTGAAAATCAGAAAAACTTTTCAAATATTAAATATCCTTTAAGCTGTTTCAGATGGTTTATTTCTCTTTTCTCAAATTCCAAATTTTAATATAATTTTCACTATCTTCTTTTATCCATTCGCTAACCTTTATTTTCTTTATTCCACCGCTAGTTTTCATTACAACTTCCTCTATTCCTGCATTTATCAAGATTCTTTTACATCTATTACACGGGATTGGATCCACTATTTCATTATCCTTTGCGTCTTCTCCATAAATATAAAGAATGCCGCCCAAAACGTTTGCTCCAGAGCGAGCAGCATTAACTACAGCGTTTTCTTCTGCATGCACACCTGGACAAAGCTCATAGCTTGAGCCGTGAGGAAGATTGAGAGCATCTTTTATACATCCTATTTCATAGCAATTTAAAACCTTTCTTGCTGGTCCATTATATCCTGTAGAAACTATTGTATCGTCTTTTACTATTATTGCTCCGTATCTTCTTCTTATACAAGGTGATCTTTTACTTACTGCTTTAGCAATCTCAAGATAGTATTCTTCTTTTGTTGGTCTATTGTTTTTATCCATACACATAACCTTTCTCTCAAATTATTTATTTTTGAGATCAATAACACCGAATTAAGCTGATAAAGGTATAATAAGTTATACTCGAATGGTTTAGCAAAACATTAAAGAAGTATAAATACCTAATTTTCATGTTCTATTCTGCCTCATATTTTATTGACTGAATATAGCTCGATAATAATTTATAAATTGTCGAATTTAATAGAGATGGGTTTATATACTTAACTGTTTTGATTACTATTGAAGTTTTATGAGAAAGGTTGCAATCATTGGAGTAGGACAAACAAAATTTGGAGAGGAGTGGACAAAATCTTTAAGGGATCTAGCTATAGAAGCTGGGATAAAAGCAATAGAAGATGCAAAGATAGAAGGAAAGGAAATTGAAGCATTATATATAGGCAATATGTCTGGAATATTTACTTCGCAGGAGCATTTGGCTGCATTAGCAGCCGATATGGCTGGGCTAAATCCAATACCTAGCATAAGATGCGAAGCTGCCTGTGCTTCTGGCTCAGTAGCATTTAGAAATGCTTACCTTTCAATTTTATCTGGGCAACATGATATTGTAATGGCTGCTGGAGCTGAAAAGATGACAGATATAGTAGATGCTGGGGCATTGAACGCATTAATGAGCGCTGGAGATCAGGAATGGGAGGGTTTCGTAGGCCTTACTTTTGCTGGTTTATACGCTTTGATTGCGAGAAGGCATATGCATGAATTTGGAACTACGCAAGAGCAACTTGCATTAGTTAGCGTAAATAATCATAAAAATGCACTAAAAAATGAGTATGCTCAATTTAGACAAGAAATAACAGTAGAAGATGTGTTATCTTCTCCTATTATAAGCGATCCCTTACATTTATTGGATTGCTCACCTATTACAGATGGTGCTGCGGCACTCATATTAGCGAGTGAAGAAGCGGTAAAGAGATTAAAAATAGAGAATCCTGTTTGGGTATTAGGTGTTGGTCAAGCTTCTGCGCCTCTTGCCTTGCATGATAGAAAATCATTAACTAGGTTTGATTCTACAATTATTGCAGCGAGAAAAGCTTATTCGCAAGCTAAAATATCTGCAAAAGATATAGAGTATGCAGAAGTTCATGATTGCTTTTCTATAAATGAGATACTTGCAATAGAAGATCTTGGGTTCTGTGAAAAGGGTGAAGGTGGGAAATTCGTAGAAAAAAATGGAATAAATGAGATTGTAAAGGTTAATTCGACAGGAGGATTGAAAGCAATAGGGCATCCTGTTGGAGCTACTGGAATAAGACAGCTTTGCGACTTAACTAGAATTTTAAGAGAGAAAGGAAAGTATGGGCTAGCTCAAAATGTTGGTGGATCTGGTTCGACATGTGTTGTTACAATACTTGGCTCTAAAGATAGTATAAAAGGGTGAGATAGCTATGCCTTTATCTCCAACGTCCGCGATCCCTGTTGCAAGAAGAATAATAAAAAATAGATATAGACTTATAGGTAGCTTATGTGAAAATTGCAAAAGCATGTTTATGCCTCCTCGAATAATTTGTCCAAACTGTAGAAGAAAGGGAAAAATGAAAGATTATGAATTCTCAGGAGAGGGAGAAATATACTCTTTTACAATATTAAATACCGCTCCAGAAGGTTTTGAGTATCAAAAACCATATATAGTTGGGATTATAAAACTAAAGGAGGGGGTGTTATTTACATCTCAGATTATAGGCAAGCCGGAAGAGATAAAAATTGGAAAAAAAGTTAGACCTGTTTTTAGAAGATTTTCTGTAAGCGAGGATGGATTTATAAATTACGGCTTAAAGTTCGAGGTTGTAGAAGAGTGAGATAAAAAGATTATAATTTATGATCTTCTTCTTAAGATCTTCTTCCCAAAACAAGTTTGTTTTTAAATACGTTCCTTGTTTCTATGCAATTTAGAACCAGCTTAGAGCTTTTTATCCGGTTCTTTATATCACATCTCCCCTATATTTCTTATGGAACATAAATTATGTAAACATAATTAATGAAAACATAAAATTAAGACATATAATCGACAAAAATAATTAAATATACACGTAAATTTCTTATAACAATGTTATTAAACTATTTCCAAAAATCAAAAAATTCCATAAGAAATGATGGGGTGGGTTTTGTTCTCTGTAAAAAATATTTTCAGTACCTTATTTTCCACTGGAGAAAAATTTAAATATTAATAAAGATAATAAAGTATCATGACCTTTTCTTCCAATGGAGATAAGCCATGAAGCAGGCAAGTTTGATATTCTATAATGGCGAAAGTATTGAAAAAAATGTTAGTGAAATCTTTGAGAAATATCTGAAATCAAACTCTATATTTAAAGATAAGAGCGTTTTATACCACTCATATTTTCCAGAAAGAATATTACATAGGGATTACGAGCTTATGCAGCTTTCATCCATTTTAGCACCTGCTATAAAGGGTTATAAGCCAAGTAATATATTTGTTTACGGAGGCGTCGGAACCGGTAAAACTGTATGCGTAAGACAAGTTTTACATCAGCTTGAGAATGTTGCCAAAAAACATAATGTTAAATCAATAAAGATAATATACCTAAACTGTAAAATGAAAAAAACGGCTGATACAGAATATAGAGTATTGAGCCAAATCCTAGAAACCTTTCAGATAAGAGTTCCTGAAACGGGATTACCGACCGAAATTCTCTATAAGAAGTTTTTTGAGGAAGCAGATAGAGAGGACCAGACAATAATAATTGTTCTAGACGAAATAGATGCATTAGTAAGAAAGATAGGGGATGAATTCTTATATAATATCACAAGAGCAGATATGGAAAAAGCTAGAATCTCACTTATTGGTATTACTAATAGCCTGACATTTAGCAATAGCTTGGATATAAGAGTAAAATCTAGTTTAGGAGAAGAAGAGATATTATTTAAACCGTATAATGCAATGCAACTTAAAGATATATTGATGGAAAGAGCACAAAAGGCTTTTTACAAAATCTCCGAAGAAGTTATTGGAAAGTGCGCTGCGATAGCAGCACAAGAGCACGGAGATGCAAGAAGGGCTATAGATCTTTTGAGAGTTGCCGGCGAGATTGCAGAAAGGATGGGAGCACCGGAGATAAAAGAAGAGCATGTAGATATGGCAGAAGAAAAAATTAATTTAGATTGTATTTTAGAAGCTATAAAATCACTACCTAAGCAGTCGCAAGCAGTACTTTATTCAATTCTAAAGCTACATGAAAATAAAAGGAGCGTTATGACCGGTGAAATTATTACAAAATATAGAGAGTTGTGCAGAAGAAATGGGCTTAGAATATTAACTCAACGAAGAATAAGTGATATTTTAAATGAACTCGAGACATTTGGAATAATAGAAGCAAAAGTAGTTTCAAAAGGAAGGTACGGAAGAACAAGGGAGATAGAGCTTTCTATACCACAAGAAATTGTAGAGCATGTAAAAAGAAATATATATGCCAATTTCAAATAGCATAAAACTCTAAATTTTTCCTTTGTCTTAATTGGTTAAGATTATAAAATTTGAATTTAATAACCTCTTATAATGACTAAGCTAACAAAAAAAGAAATAATAGAAAAGTTTTTAGCAAAAGATAAGTTACTTACACCAGAAGCTCTTGAAATTTTGGTAAACTTAGAGGATGTGGAAAAGATTTTAGAAAAGATTTCTAAAAAAGGCGAAGTCCTTATAAGAAAGGAGGATATAGAGGATGTAAGAGTGAAGGCAGAAACAATGCAAAACAAAGTAAAAATAATAAGAAATATACTCTCAAAACCAGTTCAACCCACTCCAGAAACACTGACAAAGTTTTACGCTTCTAAATTTGAAAAAATGAAGAATATAATAATAAGTAGGTTTTCAAAAGATTTCGTCTCTATAGAAAATATAAAATATAGAAAATTGGCCTATATAATAGGAAGGGTAATTGATATAGAATCCTTTAATAGCAAAACAAAAATAGAGCTTGAGGATTTTTCCGGCGCAAAAGAGTTTGTTTTTGATAACGAAACTATTCCAAAAGATATTCAAATCGATGATATAGTACTTGCTTGCGTAACATCCAACCCGTATTCTGAAAATTGTTTTGTAGGAAAAGAAATTTTGTATCCGGATGTGCCAATCAGAGATCCAACAAAAGGGTATGGTAAGATTGCAATAATTTCTGATTTACATCTTGATGAAGCACCGCTTGAAAGGTTGGAAAGATTTATAGATTTTTTTGAAAACAGTGATATAAAATTCTTGATTGCCGTAGGCGATTTAGGAGAAAAAGAAAAATTCTTAGAATTATTTAAAAAAATGAAAGATAAAGTTATATTCTTAATACCAGGAGAAAGGGACAGCAAGGACTATCCTTCCCTACCACTTGAGATAGATGGTAATGATAATATAATCTCGCTTAGCAATCCAAGTATGATAGAAATAAACAACATAAAAATTTTATTGATACATAAATTTGATATTTCAATGCTGAAAAAGAGATATCTAGGAAAGCCAAGAATAATATTTGAAGAAGATTACTTAACGTTAGATGAAATACCAGATATTGTAGCATGTGGATATACACATCAACCAGAAATAATAAATTATAAATGCACTACCATAGCTAATCCTGGCTCTTTGCTTGCAGATTTTAGACCAGTAATAATAGATTTAAGCACAAGGGAATATAAGCAGTTAAAATTTGATTAAAACTTTTAGGAATTCTTAAAAATTTTAAAAATGATAATTATAGAATAAAAACTTTGGGCGTGTAGCTCAGCTTGGATAGAGCACCAGCCTTCTATGAGAACATAGAAGCTCTGATAAATGATGAGAAC
>JAWBTS010000004.1:0-27697 GCA_039000375.1 Candidatus Aenigmatarchaeota archaeon
ATGTTTACCTATGTAAACAGTTCCTTTAGTACCAAAGATTTTATAATCTTCCCAATCTCTTCCCACTACAATTTCTGGAGTTGTATAATCCTCTTTTTTACTCTCTATAACTTCCATATTATTTTAATTGATTGAAAGATAATAAAAGCATTTATCTGAAATTTTTCTAAGAAAGTGCATAAAGAACTATTGCTATACCAATTGTAGCAAGCCAAGCACTTTTATTCCAAATAAATACTTTAAATCCATCTAATGGTGGAATTGGAATCAGATTAAATATTGCGAGCCAAGCATTAATTTTAGAGCCATAATGAAATATTGCACTTATATTCAAGCCATAATAAAATATTGGATTATCGAAAAAAATGAATAGAATTAAAAAAGTAATGGAAAGGAAGATGTTCATTATAGAACCTGCTATAGATATTAAACCAGCTTTTTTCTTTGTTAATGGTATTACTCTTCCCCACAAATCTATTCTTGGATGTATTACTACTGCTCCGGGAGCTGCAAAAACAAAACCAAAGAATGACAGTAAAATTGCTAATATCAATCCATTTGGCCACATTTTATATTCTGAGTAACAACCAAACCTTCTTGCTACGCTTCTATGCCCAAGCTCATGAGCAATAAAGCCTATTGCAACTACGATAAAAGAAAAAATAAGCATTGCTAAAAAATCGGTTATAGAGGTTTTTATTAACTTTGATATTCCTCCTAAAATGGCAATTGAAAAAGCTATACTTATAACTATTGCAGAAATTATTATGTCTCTTGCTTCTTCTAATCTCATAAATCAACACTTTGAAGGCGACTACATTATAATTTTATCGATTTTAATTAAAATTTGTTTTAAAGATTTTAATTAAAAGATATTAATTACTAAGCATACAAATTAAATTTGATAAACTTTATTATTAAAAAGGTAATAATAGCCAATAATCTATGGTGCGATCTTGAAATAATCTATAGAGCGATCTTGATATTAGAATATTGAAATTTTTCTAACTTCTTTCAAACCATCTTTAGTGATTTCAAACTCTATCTTTTTTCCTTCTGGCAGCGAACGATGTTTTATTATTGTTGCAAGCCTATGATTTGGTATATCCAATTTTTCAAATTTTATCAAAGCTTTGCTCCAATATTTTCCTATTAATCGTGATGTCAACTCTATTTTTCCGCTAACAGAATAAATTTGATTTGTAACAAGCGTTGGTATGTTTTTACTTCTTGAGATATTAGATAAAATCGCATACTGGCGAGAAAGCTCTCTATTTACTCTCTGAAAATTTTCTTCACTTATTTCTAAACGATAAAGAGAAACTATAGAATCGATAACAATTAGTCCTATATCCTCTTGCTCCAATATCTTTTCTAAATTTTCAATACATTTTATCTGCTCTTCCCATGTTTTAGGCATAATTAAAATTATCTTTTTCAAATACTCAGAGAAGTTTTCTTTTGTAAGTTGCTTAAATCGCTCGAAAGAAAAACCACCTTCTGTATCAATAAATAAAGATTTCCTATCTTGTTCAATACAAGAAATGGTGCAAAGCATTGCAAAATTAGTTTTTCCACTACCTGGTTCGCCATATACATTCGTTATTGTATCTTTTTCAATTCCGCCGTCAAGCAGCTTATCTAATGGTGACTTTGTAGAAAGTTTTTGTGGTGCCGTCATTTATATCTAACTTTAGCTTGAATTATGATATTGAGAGCTTTTTGACTATCCTAAAAAAATTTAAAAATAGAAAATATTAATATTTCTAAAATTTATTAGTTATAGTTGTAAAGCTATTACAAAAGAGGATTTGTGATACGAAATGAAAGAAGAAAATGAAAACAAAGAAATTAAACTTAGGGTAGGGGAGCTTACTGAAAGAGGAGATGTTGGTTTAGGAATAGTTAGAATGGATGCTAAAAACATGAAAAAGATCGGAATAAAGGAAGGAGATATAGTAGAGATTATAGGAAATAGAAGTACAGGGGCGATTGCGGTAAGAGCTTATCCTGCGGATATAGGGCTAGATATCATAAGAATGGATGGATTAGTAAGAAGAAATTGCGGAACATCAATAGGAGAATATGTAACAGTAAGAAAAGCTGAAGTAAAGGATGCTGAATCTGTAACTTTAGCTCCAGCAAGACCTGGAGTAACAATAAAAGTAAGCGGTGATGTTTTTCAACATGGATTGTTAATGAGACCACTAAAAACAGGAGATATTATAATTCCAAAGCCTATTGTAAGAAGAGCAGATAGAGATGATTTCTTTTCAGAGATTTTTGGTATGAGCATGGAAGAATTATTTTTCCCTTCCTTCGGAGCAGAAAAATTTATTGTAGTTTCTACAACACCTAAAGGTATTGTAAGGGTTACTGAAGATACTCAAATAGAAGTTTTAGAGGAGATGACAAAACCGATAGAAGAAAAAGTACCAGAAGTTACCTACGAAGATATAGGCGGACTAAAAGAAGAGATACAAAAGGTAAGAGAAATGGTAGAGCTTCCTTTAAAACATCCTGAGCTTTTTGAAAGACTGGGAATAGAGCCACCAAAAGGTGTTTTGCTTTATGGTCCTCCTGGAACTGGAAAAACTCTACTTGCAAAAGCAGTTGCTAATGAAGCCGGAGCTTCCTTCTTTGCGATAAATGGACCAGAGATAATGAGTAAATGGTATGGACAAAGTGAAGAAAATCTTAGAAAGGTTTTTGAGAATGCAGAAAAAAATGCTCCATCAATAATATTTATCGATGAAATAGATGCAATAGCTCCTAAGAGAGAAGAGGTTACTGGAGAAGTTGAAAGAAGGGTTGTCTCTCAATTATTAACATTAATGGATGGATTGAAATCAAGAGGAAAGGTTATAGTCATTGGTGCAACTAATAGACCAAATGCAATAGATCCAGCGTTAAGAAGAGGAGGAAGGTTTGATAGAGAAATTGAGATAGGCGTTCCTGACAAAGAAGGAAGAAAGGAGATATTCCAAATTCATACAAGAGGAATGCCACTAGATAAGAGCGTAGATATAGATAAGTTAGCAGAGCGCACTCATGGTTATGTAGGAGCAGATATTGCAGCAGTTTGTAAGGAAGCGGCGATGCATGCTTTGAGAAGAGTTTTACCAACACTCGGAGAAATAAAAGAGGATAAACCACTTCCAGCAGAGGTTTTGAAAAAGCTTGTAGTAACGCAAGAAGATTTTGAATATGCTTTGAAGTTTGTAGAACCTTCTGCAATGCGCGAAGTATTAATAGAAAAACCGAATGTAAGATGGGATGATATAGGAGACTTAGAAAATGTAAAGAAGGAGTTGAGAGAAGCGATAGAAATGCCATTAAAAAATCCAGAAGCATTCCAAAGAATGGGCATAAAACCATCTCGTGGAATATTGCTTTTCGGTCCTCCTGGTTGCGGAAAGACATTATTAGCAAAAGCTGTTGCAACAGAAAGTGAAGCAAACTTTATTTTGGTTTCTGGTCCTGAAATAATGTCTAAATGGGTTGGAGAAAGTGAGAAAAAATTGAGAGAAATATTCCATAAAGCTAAGCAAGTAGCACCAGCAATTATATGCTTTGATGAAATAGATGCAATAGCAAGTATTAGAGGAAGAAGCGTAAATGAGGTTACAGAAAGAATAGTTTCTCAGCTACTAACGCTTATGTCTGGAGTAGAAGAACTTAAAGATGTTTTTGTTATTGCAACTACTAATAGACCAGATATAATAGATCCTGCTTTACTCAGACCAGGAAGATTTGATAAACAAATACTAATACCTGTTCCTGACAAAGAAGGAAGAAAGGAGATACTAAAAGTTCACACTAGAAATATGCCGCTTGCAAGCGATGTTAACTTAGATGAAATTGCAGAAAAGACAGAAGGATTCTCTGGGGCTGATATAGAAGCTTTATGTAGAGAGGCTGCATTAAATGCATTAAGAAAAGATATTAATGCAAAGGAAGTTACTAAACAAGATTTTGAAGAAGCATTAAAAGTTATAACTCCATCGGTAAGTAAGGAAATGAACAAATTATATGAAAGAATATTGAAAGAGAGAAAGAGATCTCAAGCTGAAGAAACAAAGAAAGAAATAGTTTATGTCGAATAAATATTTATTTAGAAGGTGTTTAGATGTCGATAAAATTTACATATAGGGGAAAAACACTGGAAGAGCTAAAAAAGATGGATTTGATAGAGTTTAGAAAGCTGTTGCCAGCGAGAGAGAGAAGAAGCTTAAAAAGAGGTTTTACAGAAGAGCAAAAAAAATTACTAAAGAAAATGAAAAAGCTTGGAAAAGATAAGATAATAAGAACTCACGCAAGAGATATGATAATTTTACCAGAGATGGTTGGATACAAATTTGGCGTTCACAATGGTAAAGAATTTGTAGTTGTAGAGATAAAGCCAGAAATGATTGGTCATCGCTTAGGAGAATTTGCACTAACAAGGAAGAGACCAAAACACTCTGCTCCCGGATTCGGAGCTACGAGAAGTTCAAGTCATGTACCATTGAAGTAATGTAACATCGAAATAGTTAGCTTGTTTGCATTAATTATTAAAAGATTCATTGAAAAGGGCTTAAAAAACCAATTTTCTATTTTTCAATCTTGAAAACTGTTAATTTTGTTATGATTTTATAAACTCTATAATTTTGATGATTTTATGAAACGAGATTATGAAAATAGATAATGTAAGAAAAGCAAATAGTAATCATCAAAACAGAAACAAAATTATGAAGATTATAAATAAAAATTTTTAGGTAAATTTTCAATAATAATATAATATGCGTCGATAGTCTAGCGGTAGGACCCCAGCCTTCCAAGCTGGAGACCCGGGTTCGAAAATCAAGATCGAAAATCCCGGTCGACGCATAAATGATTTCAAATTATAGAAGAAGAATAGCATTGGAAAGAATAGAGATTCTTTTTAATGAAGCAAAAAGGGCGATGAAATTAAAAAAACCGGAACTTGCCAAAAGATATGTTGAACTTGCAAGAAAAATAGGAATGAGATGCAATGTCAAAATACCTTCTCAATATAAAACTAAGTTTTGTAAGAAGTGTAATGCTTACTTAATTCCTGGAAAAAATTGTAAGATAAAAATTAATAATAAAAAGCATTTAATAATGATAACTTGCCTAGAGTGTGGAAATATAAAAAATTTTAGATATAAGAAATAAATTTTAAATTCAAGTTTAAAATCTAAATTCAAAGTTTAAAATCGTGCTTGATATGAACGAAGAAATAAAAGAAGAAGTTTCAATAGAAGAATTTCAAAAGATAGATTTGCGAGTAGGAAAAATAATAAGCGCTGAGAAGATAGAAAATGCTGATAAACTATTAAAATTGTTAGTTGATTTGGGTAACGAAAAAAGAACTTTGATTGCAGGAATAGCAAAGTCGTATAAACCAGAAGAACTAATTAATAAAAATGTTGTTGTTTTGGCAAATCTTAAACCAAAGGTTATACGAGGGGTTGAATCTAAAGGAATGCTTCTTGCTGCAATAGACAAGAACGAAAACCCTATTCTTCTAACTGTCGATAAAGATGTAGAAGTTGGTGCAAAGATAAGATAATAAATTAA
Organism: Candidatus Aenigmatarchaeota archaeon; assembly: GCA_039000375.1. Lineage (GTDB taxonomy): Archaea > Aenigmatarchaeota > Aenigmatarchaeia > GW2011-AR5 > JAHLMP01 > JAHLMP01. The sequence goes on from JAWBTS010000004.1 coordinate 5,584, forward strand.
AGTGATTAATAGTGATGCATAATGCTTTCAAGAGAAGAGGCGTTTAATCTAATAAAAGAACATATAAAAGATGAAAAACTAATTAAGCATGTCTTAGCAGTGGAAGCGATAATGAGAGAGGTTGCAAACGTAATTAAAGAGGATGAAAACCTTTTTGGAATTGTTGGATTGCTTCATGATATAGATTTTGAGAAAACAAAAGAAAATCCAGAGCTTCATGGAAAAGTTGCTCTAGAGATTCTAAATGATTTGATAAGCGATGAAGCTAAGCATGCAATATTAGCACACAATTTCGAAAGAACTAATATAGAACCAAATAGCAAGATGGATTATGCATTAATAGCAAGCGATGCGATTTCAGGACTAATAATTGCTTGCGCTTTGATATTGCCATCCAAAAAGCTAGAAGATGTAACTACAAACTTTATAGCAAATAGATTCAAGCAAAAGGATTTCGCAAGAAATTGTAAGAGAGAAAGAATAGCTTTTTGCAAGATGCTCGGACTTTCAGAACAAGAATTTTTTGATATTTCTTTAAGAGCTTTGAAAAAGATAGCAAATGAATTAGGATTATAATTCTATTTTGAGAAAGTATGCTATCTATTCCTTTCTAGTCGGGCTATCATATGTTCGATTAGAAAGTTTATTCCACCTATCTTTGGCATACCATGACCTGGAAAGAGATATGTAATATTTAGCTTCGAAAGTTTTTTTAGAGACTTAATAAGGCTTTCTCTATCACCTGTTGGAAAGTCTGTTCTGCCTACAGAATCTGCAAACAAAGTATCACCGCTAATCAAGATCTTTTTATTTTTTTCATATAAACATATAGAGCCTTTAGTATGTCCTGGAGTAGAAATAACAACAAACTTGAAATTTTTAGTTTTTATTTTATCTCCTTCTCTTAATACGCGATCTACTGTTACAGTTTTTTGTTTCTTTCCAAATAATTCTGCAAGAGTTCCCTCGCCCGTTTCTAAAGCTTCTTTATCTTCTTCATGAATTGCTATTTCAGCTTTACATAAATCTCTAAAATTCTTATCTCCACCAGAATGATCGAAATGGCAATGAGTATTAACTATTGTATGGATTCCTTTCAAATCTATTTTTAAGTTTTCTAACTCTTCCTTTATCTCATTGAAGAAGATTCCAGTACCTGTATCAACAAGAACTTCATTATCTATCAAATATATGTTTGAATCGTAACCAATACCTCCAGTAAGAATAATTCCTTTGTAAACCTGCATGAAAGAGTTATAAATAAAAAATATTTAATAATTATCGAGAACGAAAACCTAAAAACGAAAATAAATTTAATGAATAAAAATATAAGGTTTATGGGAGCTGATGCTAAACTTATTATGATTGGTGCTAAATATATAAAATTTTCCTTACATCGAAATCACAAGGGGTTATAGATGGAGCAAGACATTATAAATCTTGTTTTAAGTCTTTCTGGCTTCGAGAGATTAAATCCTGTGCAACAAGAAGCTTTGGAAAAGGGTTTGCTAAGCGATAAAAATTTTTTGATAGCATCTCCAACAGCAAGCGGAAAAACGTTAATAGCTGAAATAGCAATGTTAAAAACAATTCTTGAAAAAAGGAAAAAGGTTATATACATGGTTCCTTTGGTTGCATTGGCTTCTGAGAAATATAATAGCTTTAAAGAAAAGTATGAGAAGATGAAAATAAAAGTTGCCTTATCTGTTGGAGATTTTGATAGCGCAGACCCATGGCTTGAAGAGTACGATATTATAGTTTGTTCAAATGAAAAGATGGATTCTTTGATAAGACATGGAGTAAAGTGGATTGATGATGTTGGTCTAATAGTTTGCGATGAAATACATCTAATCGGAGACGAGTCTAGAGGTTCTACTCTTGAGGTTACATTAACAAAATTGAGAGAACTTACAAATGCTAGAATAATAGCGCTATCTGCAACTATAAAAAATTACGAAGAGCTTGCCAAATGGCTTAACGCAGTTTATATCACTTCTGATTGGAGACCAGTAGATCTTTACGAAGGTATTTGCTTTGAAAATAAGATAGAGTTTCCAAATTGGAAGAGTTATGAACTTAGAGAAAAAGCAAGCGAGAAGGAGATTGTTAGAAATACTATGGAAATGAAAAAACAATGTATAATCTTCGTAGCAATGAGAAAGGCTGCGGAAAAGCTTGCTGAAGATTTATGTTCAATAACAAGGAATTTCATAAGCGAATGGGAAAAAGAAACATTAGAAAAATTAGCAAAAGATTTAGAGAATGTTTTAGAAAAACCAACAGAGCAATGCAAAAGATTAGCTAGATGTATAGCTAATGGAGTTGCTTTCCATCATGCTGGATTGTTAGCTACTCAAAAATTTATGATTGAAGAAAGCTTTAGAAAAGGTATTATAAAGGTTATAGTTGCCACGCCAACGCTTGCAATGGGTGTATCTTTACCTGCGTTTAGAGTTATAATAAGAGATGTAAAAAGATATTATCCTAAATACGGATATACCTACATTCCCGTATTAGAATATAAGCAAATGTCTGGAAGGGCTGGCAGGCCAGAGTATGATAAATGGGGGGAAGCTATTTTAATTGCAAAAACGCTTTCTGAAGCAAGAAGATTATATGAGAGATATATAGTTGGAGAGATTGAAGAAATTTACTCAAAACTTTCAATAGAGCCAATACTAAGAACTCATGTATTATCTTTAATAGCTTCAGATATTTATTTAACAATAGAAGATTTGGAAAAATTTTTCTCAAAGACATTCTACGCAACTCAATATGGAGATATATCTTCTATAATGAAAAAGATTAAAAAAATAATAAAAATGCTTATTAGCTGGAAATTCTTGAAAAAGAAAGAAGATAAGATTGTAGCTACAAGATTAGGAAAGAGAGTAAGCGAATTATATATAGATCCTTTAACTGCTTATAAAATTGTAGAGTTTCTAATCAAAACAAAAAGTTTTGAGAATGTAAAAGATTTTGCATATCTATTCCTAATATCAAATTCTAATGAAATGCAACCATTGCCTAATGTTAGAAGTAGAGAGTATGATGAAATAATGGAAAGAGTAGAGCTAGAAACATTTTTAGAAAGAATTCCTGAAGAATGGGAAGATGAGTTTGAAGATTTTATAAGAGGTGTAAAACTTTCTATAGCATTTGAGGATTGGATTAATGAAAAGACAGAAGCGTATATTTTAGAAAAATATTCTATTACACCAGGAGAGTTTAGAGGTAGATTGGAGATTGCAGATTGGTTATTATATTCTGCTAGTGAGCTTGCAAGCATAATGCATTTAAATATAAGGGAAAAGGAACTAAAAAAGCTTAGAATAAGAATGAAATACGGAGTAAAAGAAGAGCTCATTCCACTTGTTAGACTAAAAGGAATAGGAAAGATTAAAGCAAGAAGATTATTTGATGCTGGAATAAAGAGAGCAAGCGATATAAGAAATGTGAATTTGGAAAAACTTAAAGAATTGGTTGGAGAAAAAACAGCCAAAGAGATAAAAAGCTTAGTAGAAAGAGAGGTATAAAAGATACCAAAGCTTTATGAAAAAGATGAGATATAAATATTTTTAATTTTAAATCTTTTCTAAATTAATCAAAATATTTATCGAATTATAGAGAAATCGAGTTGATGGTAATAATTGGTGCTAAATATGAAAAATGAAGTAAAATTGATAAAGAAAATAAAATTTCCAAATGAAGTAAAAATAAATATAGAAGGTAAAAGAATAGAGGTTACTGGCCCAAAAGGAAGATTATATAAAGATTTCTCAAATCCTATGTTTAATGATCTAATAGAAATAAAATTAGAAGATAAAGAGCTTATTGTTTTTGGCAGTAGCAATAAAAGAAAAATAAGGGCAATGATAGGCACAATTTGTGCGAATGTAAAAAATATGATTATAGGTGTAACTAAAGGATATAAATATTATATGAAAATACATTATCTTCACTTTCCTATTTCAATAGAAACAAAAAAACAAGGAGATAAAACAGAACTTTTAATAAAAAATTTTCTGGGAGAAAGAAAGCCTAGAAGTGTAGTTTTAGAAAATGTTGACATAGAGGTGAAAGGTGATATTATTATATTAAAAGGTATTGATAAAGAGGTTTTGGGTAATGCTGCAGGAAAGATAGAAAATGCAACAAAAGTAAAAAATAGAGATAGAAGGGTTTTCACAGATGGAATATATTTATTTAAAAAAGAGGTTGGAATGGATTAAATCTAAAGGTTGATAAAAATGAAAAAGAAGGTATTTAAAAGACAGCTATTTTCGATAAAAAGATTGGGAGAAAAATGGAGAAAACCAAAAGGCAGGCAGAGCAAACTTAGATTAGAAAAGAAAAGTAAGGGAAAAAGAGTAAAGATAGGCTTTGGCTCTCCGAAAACCGAGAGAAAGATTATCATAAGAATATTCAATGAAAAGGATATTGAAAACCTAAGAAATATAAATTTAGATGAGAAGAAGCACATTATACTTTTAGCAGGATCTATTGGAAAAAGAAAAAGGAAAGATTTGAATAAAAAATTAAAAGAAACATTAGCACAATTTGGATACGAGCTAAAGAAAGGAAAACTTAAGAAAATAGAAACGAATAAAAAGGAGTGAAGTTTTATGAAAGAAAAATTATTTATAGAAGATGCAAAGAAGTATGTGCAAATAGAAGAATTTTTGATGAATGAGCTAGCAGAATCTCTTCCAAGCTCTGTAGAAATAGAAGAAACACCAGTAGGAACTAGAGTAATAATCTATACTTTAGTTCCTGGAATTGTTATAGGCTCTGGAGGTGAAAAGATAAGAGAAATTACACAAAAGCTAATTAATTTTGGTTTGCAAAATCCACAAATAATTGTTGAAAAAATAAAAAATCCTGACTTAGATCCAAATGTTATAGCTTATAAAATAGCAAAAGCTATAGAGAAAAATATAAATTATAAGAAAGTTGGAAATTATTATTTGAAAAAAGTTATGGATGCCGGAGCGATTGGATGCGAAATTATAATCTCAGGAAAGATTGCCGGAGAGAAGGCAAGCTCATATAAATTTTTTTCAGGATATTTGGAAAAGAGCGGACAAAGAGATCACATTCTTAAAGCTTATAAAACAGCTACTCCAAAACAAGGAGTTATTGGAATTAAAGTTTATATAAATGTTTCATCTAAACAATTAGAAAGAATTTCTTCCTTGGAATTTGAAAAGATATCTGAAGAAAAGATATCTGAAGAAAAAGCTGAAATAGGAAAAATTGAAGATATGGTAGAAAAAGAGTTAGAAGAGTTTTATAAAGAAGAAAAAGAGAATTCCAATGAAGCAGAGGTGTAAAATATGGATTTAAAAGAAAAAAGAAAACTTGCTGCAAAGATATTAAAATGTGGCTTAGATAGAGTCTGGATAGACCCGAAAAGAATAAAAGAGGTTGAAGAGGCGCTAACTAGAAGAGATATCAAAAGATTAATTGGAAGCGGTGTAATTAAGAAATTGCCAAAAAAAGGAAATAGTAAAAGAGAAAGAAGAAAAAGAAGAGGAAAGGGAAGTATAAAAGGTCATAGAAAAGATGAAGCTAAAAAACAATGGATGAAAAAGATAAGAGCTCAAAGAAGATATTTGAAATATTTAAGAGATAAAGGTATGATATCAAAAAAATCTTATAAAGAGCTTTATAAGAAGGCAAAGGCGGGAATGTTCAAAAGTAAGAGTGAACTAAAATTATATATAGATCATAATGAAATGTGGGAAAATAATAAAAACATTAAAAGTGAGGATAAAACATGAAATTTTCAACATTTATCAATTTTGGTGTTAAAAATGTTTAGAAAGTTGAAAAGAAGATTGGAAAAGAAGACGGATTACTATCAAAGACTTGGTCTTTTGAAATCAAAGCTGCCAAGACTTGTAGTTAGAAAATCATTGAAAAATATTTTAGCACAGGTTGTAGAGTACAAACCTCAAGGAGATCATGTCATTACCTCTGCAATTTCAAAAGAATTGAGAAAATATGGATGGAAAGGAGGAAATAATTTGCCAGCTGCCTATCTTACAGGATTATTGGTTGGGCTCAAAGCCAAGAAACTCGGAATAAAAAAGATGATATTAGATATTGGTTTGCAAAGATCTACTAAAGGAAGTAGAATATACGCTCTTGCAAAGGGCTGCTTAGATGCTGGTATAGAAATTCCTATTGGAAAAGATGTTTTACCGTCAGAAGACAGAATATCTGGAAAGCATATTGAAGATTATGCCAAGCTATTAAAAGAGAAAGGTTTCTATGAAAAATTTTTTTCTAAAACTTTGAAAGAAGGATTAAAACCAGAAGATATGTCCAAACATTTCGAGGAAGTGAAGAATAATATTTTGAAAAGTTTTAATTAGTTTGTCTTCTAGCCTACTATATAATTTAGCTTCCTGGCTTATTTTAACCGTTTCTTTTTCAACCCTGGCTTATTTTCACTATTTCTTTTTCAATATTGTTAATCTCGTTCTCAAATGCTATTATCTGTTTATCTATCTTTTCTATAATTTCTTTCGTTTCTGTTATCTTCTTCTCGAGAAGCGATATAGCTTGTGGTATAGGTTTTTCAACTATAATATCATTCCCTATCTCTACTATTACGTTTTTATTGTTTTTTAATTCTGTTTTTATGTATACGCCATTACCAATAGAAGCTAAAATTTCTTTTCCTTCTTGTATAGAGTTTATCTCCTTCATATTTTCTATTGTTGCCCTTATTAACTCTATATTCTTTTCAAGCAAAGATCTCTGAGATTTTAAAGTGTTAAGCTGTTGCTTAAGCATTTGATATTTAATATAAACTTCTTTCAGTTTTTCTTCTTTGGTCTTTTTAATTTTTATATTATTTTCTTCCATGTCTCATCGGCCAATAATATAAATATCAAGATAATTTTTTATTGTAAAATATTTTGTGAAAGCTCGTTACCTAATTAATATTTCCTCTATTTTTGAAAGCTCTATGCCACTTGTTTTCTGGGAAACTATGGCCACCTTAGAGTTTGCAATTACGCATGCTCCTATAAAATAAGATCCAAAATTTGCAGTACCCACATCTACTCTTACATCTAGAACGTCTTCTATCTTTTTTATCTCTTCTTCTGAGACAAGTGGAGAAACTAAACAACCTTTGTTTGTGGCTATACAAAGAGAACCTATTACTACATGTTTTTTAGAGGCAACTTCACATTTAATTCCAAAGAAACTTTCTATTTTATTTTTTTGATTTTTTAGCAAACTTGAAATGACGCACCCTTTATCATTCATTAATATAAGATTTCCTAGAGCAGTATATTTAGTTTCGAGATATAAAATCTCTCTGTCAACATATTTTAATTCTTCTTCTATTCTAGGTATTTCTTTAGAAACAATTATACCATTAGAATTTCCAGCCATAAAAATACCTGCAAAGTTTGTATTATTAACAGAAACCTTTATAATCTTAACATCTTTTAAATTTTCATTTAGTTCTAATAATCGAGTTGAAATATTCTTACCAAGAATAATATATTTTTCTGTAGCAAATCCGTATAAACCTAAATTAAAATCTTTATTAAAATCTGTTATTATAATTTTTGACGATTTCATAAAAAATCAAATGCCTATTTCAATAATATTTATTTTAAAATTTATTTTTTCTTTCACCATCTATTTTTCTATCATCTCCTCTTCCTTTTGTTTTTTAATTGCTTTCGGCCCTATTCTTTTAGTTAATTTTTCTTTTATCCCCTCCTCTTTTTTCTCACTTTCCTCTAATTTAAATTCCTCATATTCATAACCAAAAAGTTCAACCCTATATTCTTCATTAACTTTAGAAACTTTAACTTTAACCCTTCTAGGAGGTTTTTCCATTCCTCTTTCCCATATCTTTTCATTAAGATGTTTTCCTATCTTTATATTTTTTGATTTCAACCTTCTCTCTAGAAACTCTCTTATTAATTTCATTGCGTACTTCGCTCTTTTCGTTCTTGCTTTTCTAAAAGCTTTTCTTAAAGGAATAATAAAAATTCCAATTTCTTCTATATTTTTATCCTCTTCTTTCGTTTTTTCTTCTTTTATTTTATCTTCTCTTTCCTCGCCTTTTTCCACTTCGCTCTTTTCTTCTTTTTTTTCAATATCTTCTTTTTCCATCTCAAGCACCTAACAGCAAAAGAAAATTAGTATTTTAATTATACTTTAATTCTACCTCTTCTCCAATGTTTAATATAGCTTATTATTCTTCTTGTTCTAGCCCTTTTTAATCCAAACTTCTTTATGTCGCACCATCTTGGTGCTCTTTTTCTTCTTGCAGCTATTAATTTTATCTTTTTTCCACATGGTTTTCTTGACGACATTTAAATCTACCTTAAAACTTTAATTTTTGTTTCCTTTTTCTTAGTTAGTTCTGAAAGTATCGTTACTAGCTGCTCTTCAGTAATATGAGATATATGACCGGCTTTATAAAGTTGATATAAATATACTTCTAACTCCATTGCAAGCTCTGGCTTTACTATTCTGACATTTGCAAGCCTTTCTCTTGCTTTTTTGTCTAGCACTTTACTTAATTCTTCTCTTATAATCTTCATCTTAGCTAAAAATTCTTGGTCACCATTCATTTTTAATCAACTGCTATGCAATTGTATTATGTATATCGTTATTATTATCCTATATTGTTAATATTATCCTTTATTCATTTTTTAATTAGGATGAAACGCTTTTTATCTCTTTTATAGCTTTATTTATAAATTTCTGGCCTTCTGGCGTTAAAACTCTTCCCTTTCTTTCAATTCTTGTAACTAGTCCAGCTTTTTCTAATTGCTGAAGTATAGTTCTTATTATTTTTCCTCCACCCTTTCTAAAATGCGATGGCTGGTGGCCAAGTCTTTTAAGTCCGCCGTAATATGTTCTTAATTTTTGCACACCAATTGGACCATCTATTGCTATTCTTCTAAGAATACTTGCTGCTCTCGTCCACCACCAATCTTCTTGTTCGGGAGGTCTTTCTCTATTTACTCCGGTTTTTACATATTTTGCCCATTCTGGCATTTCTATTATTTTTTTAAGTTCTTCGCTCAAGACCTTTATAAGTTTTTCTGGTTCGACCTCTTTAATATTTTTCATTCTCATTCACTTCAGTTATATGAGTTCTTTTTTATATAGATAACTTTAAATGGTTTTATTTCTCAGATTTTTATTTTTTAATTTTCTATTAAGATTAAGAGTTTAAATTTTAATAATATAATAGTTTATTGGTGAGAAAATGGGTGAGAAAGATAACGATAAAAATAGAAAGAGAAAATGGAGATTCTTTTGGGAAGAGCCAATGGATGAATTAGATAAAATAAAAGAAGAGATAGAAGAGAGTTTCAAGAACATTTGGGAGCAACCATTTAGATTCGAGTTTACATTTCCTAGAATAAGAATACCAAGATTTATGACAGGAATGATAAGAGAAGATGAAAATAAAATAATTGCAAGAATTCCTTTACCAGGATTTAAAAAAGAAGAGATAGACCTTAGAGTTACAGAGAATTCTCTTTCAATAGTGGCGGAGAAAAAATCTAAAAAAGAATCTAAAAAAGAAGGAGAATTATTTATAAGCTCCGAAGAATCAAGTGTAAGAAGATCTTACAAACTTCCAGAACCAATAATTCCAGAGAAAACAAAAGCAAAACTTGAGGATGGGGTTCTAACAGTGATAATGGAAAAGGCAAGCAAGAAAGAAGAGAAAGAGAAGAAAATTGAAATAGAATGAAATTTTTTATTGAATTAGAGTTTTTAATTGCTTTTTTCTTTTAATAGTTTTTCTTTTACCAATAATTTTGACATATAAACGATGAAGATAAATAAGTATTGAAGATAAATAAGTATTTATCGAAATGATCGAAATAAAAGAAACTAAATGCAAGAATGCATTAAGCAGAAGTGGAATATACGGCATAGATTATTCAATAAATCCTTACATTGGTTGCGAGCACAACTGCTGCTATTGTTTTGCTCGCTATATGAAAAAATTTAGTCATTCCGAAAAAGAATGGGGAGAATTTGTTGTTGTAAAGAAAAATATTTTCGATGTTTTTAGAGAAGAAATAAAAAAGGTTAAGAGTGGGAGTATATTAATAAGTAGTGTAACGGATGCTTATCAGCCAATTGAAGAAAAATATGAAATTACAAGAAAAATTTTAGAAGAGTTCACAAAATACGATAATTTTCAGATCAATATTCTTACAAAATCAAAACTAGTGATGAGAGATTTAGATATAATAAAAAAGATAAAAAACATTGAGATTGGCTTTAGCTTTTCTGTTCTTAGCGAGGATATAAAAAAGATTATTGAACCTCATAGCTCAGAAATAAAAGAAAGATTAAAAGCATTGAAAATATTAAAGGAAAATGAAATAAAAACATATGCGATGCTTGCCCCAATATTACCCATTCTTACAGAGAAGGATTTAGAAAAATTATTGGAATGTTTAAAGGATGTTGAAGTTGACTATATTTTAGTTGACAGATTGAATATAAAGGCAGGAAACTGGCAAACAATAAAAGAATCTATTGCAAAGATTGATGAAAGATTAATAAAACAATATGAAGATATTATTTTCTCTCAAAGAAACGAGTATTTTATTAAAATAAAGGAGAAAATAAAAGAGATTTGTAATAACTTGCTATTGAGTTGCTACTTTTGTTATTAAAAGATTTTTAATGATTTTACAAATTGCCACTTCTTTTTTTAGCTTCTTCTTTTTTTGCTACTTCACCAATTTCTCTAACAAATCTTCTTACATATTCTCGCATAAGTTCTACTTCTCTTTCAGGTATTTTGTCAACTAAATTTTCGTCTACCATTCTTCTCATCGAAGAAACTTTTTTCAATACAGTTTCATAGAATGGATTTAATTTTTCTTCTTCAATAAGATATTTCTTAATTGCAATTGGCAACTCTTTAGGATCTTTTGGTAATTTGTTTATAATCTTTAGCCCAGTGATAGCTGCTTTTATCATTACCTCATAGTTTCTTTTTATTATTTCTTCCTTCTTTCTTCTTTGAAGTAGAGTTAAAATGTTTTCCATCTTTTCAACATAATCCTTAGCTATCTCTATAAACTTGTCAAGTTTTTCTCCACTAATATTTTTTATTTTTTTATGTTCCACGTCCTTTCTGAATTTTATTATCTTTTCCAAATAATTAACATACTTCTTTTCTATAAGCTTGTTTGAAAGCAAATATTCTTTCACGTTCTTTACAGCTTCCTTTGGTCTCGGAGATTCCTTTCCTAGATACATCAAAACAGCTTGAGAAGCATTAAGCATTGCATAATACAAATCTTCGGCAATCATATATAATTTTACATTTTCAACTCTAGCTATCTTTTTCGGAGCGCTTTCCATTAATAGCTCTACAGCCTCTATAGTGTGTGGTATTTTTCCACGCTCCAAAAGTTTTCTGACAGGAATAAAAAAGCCAGTATCATATAAGGCCCAACCATCTCTTACAATAGTATATAGCAATGGATGACCTATTCTTGCCATATCCCAAAACTCTGTAAGCGTCCATGCTGGCTGAACAGAAATGTCTTCAGATATGTTTTTAGCAATATCATACAATTTTATATCGAAAGCTTCTCTCATTTCTGGTGTAAATCTCGCAATAGTATCATCGATTATGACGAGTACATCTATATCGCTTTTTTCTGTCAAATCTCCTCTTACTACAGAACCAAACACTACAACAGCTTTTATAATCTTTTTATATTTTTTTATAATAGCATCACAAAACATTTGTGCTAGCTTGAACTTTTTCCTTCTTAATCTTTCTATCTTTTTCCTCTCCTTTTCCTCGCTCTCTTTCTCTTTTTTAGATTTCTTTTTAACAATTTCAGAAGATTTTTCATTCTCACTCTTTACAGAAATCTTAAAATCTAGCTTTTCCTCATTTTTATTTAATAGATTCTCGGTATTTTTGTCGATCTTTTCAATTTTGTTCATAATTTTCATCTTATTCTAATATCATTATATCTTCTATAATTCCATCTGAATTTGTATCAACACCTTCTATTACGTGACCAAAAATATTCTCGTTATATTTATTTCCTTTGCAAATATCTTTTAAATGTTTTAGTAAAGAGAGCATTGCAGCTCTTGTTCCAACGTATCTCCTACCAGCGATTAATAATAAATATTTTTCATTATTGAATGGATTTTTTGTTTTTAGTACAATTCCCTGAGTTTCTTCTTCATAATATTTCTTAGATAAAGAAGAGTAAATAGCAAGATACCTCTCATTAATCTTTTTTGCAAATCTTATCGGAAGTTTTTCATTTATTTTTGCTGCGACTGTATTTACTCCTGGGCCACCAATAACAATGATATTATTATTCTTCAATTCACTTTCTTTTACATCTATGTCAAGTTTAGCATATTCCTCAGAAGCTTCTATTAGAAAAGATCCTAAAAACAAACAAAGATCTGCCGCTATCTTCAAATCTTTTGCTCTACTTCTTGTTGGTCCATGAGGCTCTGGAGAACCGAATATTATTAGAGAATTCATTCTTCCATTCGTAACAAATGGCATAAAAAAATCAAGAATTTTTTCAGATTCATCTTTTGAACTATGAAAATCTTTTGGATAGTCTAATAGAATAGAAAATGCATTTGATGAAACTTTATAATATTTTGTTATTATTCCGTTTACTTGTTCCCTTTTCGCTATTTCTAAGAAGCCCGCTTTATATAAATTTCTTATATGATAGTATACAATCTGTTCATTGATGTTTAGCCTTCTTGCTATCTCTTTTGGATATAGAGGAGAGGAAAGAAGTTCCTTTATTATCCTTTTTGAAACATCTGAGCTTATGTGTTTTATTTTTTCAAAATCTATTATCTTTGATTGTGAAGCTAATGTTTTATTTTTATATTTTATTGTAATTGTGCAATAGTTCTCTTCCTTTTTCATTCTCTCACTCTTTGCTTTTAGGTATTTGATTCTTCACCTTTGACTCTTTGTACAATAAATATTAAAAAATTTTTTATAATGCAATTATAAATTTTTTAATAAATATTTAAATACTTTTGAAATCATTTAAAAGATATGTGTGGCATTGTAGCATATATTTCAAGAGATTTGGAAAAAGAAGATAAAATAGAAGATATGCTTATTTCTTCTCTTAAAAAGCTTACGTATCGCGGCTACGATTCTTGGGGTATGGGATTTAAGGATGGCAATAAAATTCATATAATAAAGAATGTTGGAGATATCGAAAATGTAGATAATTTTAACTTAAGCATTGGAAATTCTTATATAGGCATAGCACATACAAGATGGGCAACACACGGAAAAGTTACAGAAATAAATGCCCATCCTCATCTTTGTTGCAAAAAAGAGATTGCTGTAGTTCATAATGGAATAATAGAGAATTATAAAGAGCTTAAAGACGAATTAATAAAGTGTGGACATTCTTTCATCTCAGAAACAGATACAGAAGTAATTCCGCATTTGATAGAAGAAAAATACAAGAGTTGTAAAGATTTTGAGATTGCATTTAAAGAAGCAATAAAAGAACTCAAAGGAAGTTTTGCAATTGTTGCAATTCATAAGGATTTTGATGGAATTGCTTTTTATAGAAATGGAGCACCTCTAATAATAGGAATCTCTCCAAATGGCTATTTTGTTTCATCTGATGTTGTTGCTTTCTTGAATTACACTAAAAAAGCGATCTATTTAGATGATGAAGAGGTTGCAATATTGAAAAGAAGTGGAAAAGATATAGAACTTAAGATATGGAAAAATGAAAAAGAGGTCAAAAAGGATATCAAAGAAATTTCTTGGAATTTCGAAGAGGCAACAAAGCTTGGATATAAGCACTTTATGATAAAAGAAATAATGGAGCAACCAGAAGCTATAAGAAATGCTTTAATCCAAAATGAGAAGGAAATGCTAGAAGCTGCAATGGAAATATTAAGAGCTAAACAAGTTATATTTACTGCTTGCGGAACTTCTAGATATGCTGCCATAATAGGTAGATATCTATTTTCTAAAATTGCAAAAAAGTTTTGTGACGTGATAATGGCAAGTGAATTTCATTACTTTTGTGATTCTGTAGATAAAGACACATTAGTAATAGCGGTATCTCAATCTGGAGAAACCGCTGACGTTTTGTTTGGAGTGAAGAAAGCAAAAGATAATGGAGCTAAGATTTTCTCTATTGTAAATGTTGTAAATTCAACTCTTGCAAGAATAAGCGATAAAACTATTTATATAAATGCTGGCCCAGAGATTTGTGTTGCAGCTACAAAATCCTTTACGAATCAGCTTACTGTATTATATTTATTGGCTTATTCTATGGTAAATAGGTTTGAAGAAGCTAGAAACAAAATCAGAAAAATTTCAGAAATAATAAAAAAGAATGTCGAAGAGAATAATAAGAGCATAGAAAATATTGCAAAAATGGTAAAAGATAAAGAACATTTTTATTACATAGGTAGGGGAATAAATTTTGCTATGGCAAGTGAAGGAGCATTAAAGCTTAAAGAAATTTCTTATATTCACGCTGAAGGAATGCCAGCAGGAGAATTGAAGCATGGAACTATAGCTTTGATTGAAAAAAATACCCCTGTAGTGGTGATAGCTCCAAAAGATTATACATATTATGAAACCTTAAGTAATGCGATGGAAACAAAAGCAAGAGGAGCTTTCGTGATAGGAGTAACAGATTATGCTCATGATGTTTTTGATGCTATAATAGAAATACCTAAAGTAGAAGAAATTTTCTATCCTCTTGTTACAATAGCTCCTCTACAACTACTTTCTTATTATATTGCAGTTGAGAGGGGCTTAAATCCGGACAAACCAAGAAATTTAGCAAAATCTGTAACGGTGAAGTAATTTTTAATTTTTTCTTTCTTCGATTCCTTTCTATCATCTTTTTAATCTATATATCATCTTTAGAACTTTCTAAGTTTAAAAAAGATTTGAAACGTTGAGAAATAAAAATTCTTAAAATCTATTCTAATTTATGAAAGTTTTAGGATTCGGTGATATTTTAGTAGAGAAGGTAATAACTATTGATAGATTTCCTAAAAGAACAGAAAAAGCTGAGATAAAATCTTTTTTAGAATATGCAAGTGGCAAATGTGCAAATGTTACTGCAGCTTTATCAAAGCTTGAGTTTGATGCAAGTTTTATAGGAAAAGTTGGAAGCGATGCCGAAGGGAGTTTGCTAATTGAGAATATGATTCATTATGGAATAGATACTAAAAATATTATCCTCGGTAATGAAAATAGTGGAATTAGAGTGATAGTAAAAAGCGATGATAATAAAGAGATTATACTAGAAAATATGGGCGCAAACTATAATTTAAAATTAGAAGAAATAAATCGAATAGAAAAAGTTGATTTGGCCTATTTTGTTTTGCTAAAAAACGAGTCGCTTAAAACACAAAAATGTATAGCAAAGATATTGAAAAAGGATGGAGCGAAAATTATCATAAATACTGAAAGTTTAGAAAAAGATAAAGAAGGTGTTTTAAATTTTGCTGATGTAGTATTTTTAGATTACAATAAATTTTCAAGTTTTTCTTTGAATGAGATTGAAAACAAAATAAAAGATTTTTTGAAGGATGTAAAAATTTTTGTGATAAAGATTAGGAATGGAATAAATGGTTGCATTGTTTTTGAGAATGGAAATAAAATTGAAAAGCATGTTTTTAAAAATAAAGATAAAGTTGCCTTTAACGAGTTTAATGCAAGTAGCGCATTCGATGCAGGTTTTATATTTGGATTGGCAAAAAATAAAAGCTTAGAAGATTGCGTAAAGCTTGCAAACTTCTTTCTTAAAGAATGTAGCAATAAGGAAGATTTTTTGAGTGGAATTCCAACGCTTCATCGATTAAATTTTTTATTTACATAAATAGTACAATAATAACCTCTAAAAGAACTTTATATAATGAAAACTTTTAAATTTCTATTATGAATTTAATTAATAGTTATGAATACAGTTGAATTTTTTATATCTAAAAAAGTGTTAAATTATAAAAGATTGTTAAATTACTTTTCTATAATATTTCTTATTCTCATATTTCTTAAAGATTTTTTAGTATATGCTTGTGAGCCAATGGATGCGAGATTTTCATTAGTTATAGGAGAATTGAACATTGACTTTGAAAGATTACAAAGTATTTGCACGGCTAGCACATGCAATTCTTTTGAAAAAGATATAATTTTAAAATCAGAATGCGACGAAAGAGTTGCAATAATAATTTCCCCTGGTGACAATTTTATAAAAAACAAAATAATAATAAAGTTGCCTTATAGTATAGAGAAAGATAAAATTATAGAAAGCGAAATAAATCCAGAGAATTTTGATTGGAAAAGCTGTGTAAAAAAAGAGTTGGAAAATCTAAGAAATGCTAAAATTATATCTATAAGCGAGAGAGAAATAGAAATTATCTCAAGTTTGGCAGAAGCTCATAAAAATATTTTACTCTGTAATAATAGTTGGGAAAGTCTAAATGCAAATTGTAATTGCGATGCATGTGTTAGATGCTTATCGCAACCAATTTCGGTAACTTTACCAGAGAAAAACTTGCTAGCTCATACTAGCATTTCTAATGCTACTGAAGATAACAGCAAAAATCAATTCATTTTGTTTATATTTATATTGGTTATAGTCCTTTGCTTTGTTGTTGCTATTCTTCTATTTTTTGCAAGAGTTCCTTCTTATGAATAATTATTTCTTAGTATTTTGTTAGAAATGTTTTTAATTGCTTTTGGGTTATTTGCTATATTATTTTTAAATATTATACATTAAAGAGATAAATATGATTGAAAAAAATGTAAGATATTTAGCGATAGCTTTTACAGCAATTCTAGTATTTTCTATATTTTCAAGTATTGCAAGAGCTGAGATGAAAAGAGGTATAGCAATTAGTGAGATAATAAAGGGAGAGGTAGAAAAAGAGATTAGACAGAGAGAGGAAGGAATTAAAGCTATTAACACAAGCGAAGTTAGTATAGTAGGAGAAAGAGAGAGGATTAGAGCTAGTATTGAAGAAGAGATTAGAGCCAGAGAAAGGATTAGAATAGAGGTAGTTCCTTCTGAAGTTGCGATATCTAGGGAAAATACAATGAAAGAAAGTTGTAAAAACCTATGTGGAGATGGAATCTGCCAGAGATTCGTTTGCTTAGCTATTGGCTGTCCATGTCCAGAAACAGAAGAAACTTGTCCAGATGATTGTTCATTACCTAAAGAAGAGATAGCAAATCCAGCAGCAGTTTTTTGTAAGAGATACGGATATGAGTATAGAATAGAAAAAACAAATAAGGGAGAGATTGGATACTGCCTAATGCCAAATGGCGAAGCTTGTGAAGAATGGGAATTCTACAGAGGAAATTGTGGTAATAGATACAAAAATGCAGTTAGCATAGAAGTAGGAGATGAAGATGAAAACATTGGTCTAGATCCGGAAGAAGGTGTAGAAATAAAAAGTAAAAGAGTTGATATAGTGGGTGCAACTCCGATATTTACAGCTAGAATTAGAAGCGTTGTCACAGAAAAAATGAGCAAAGAAGCAATAAGAATAACATGTAGAGAAAGGATTAGACTAAGAGATTGCCAAAATATTACGGAAGAGGAGTGTGAAAAATTGTTAGAAGAAAGATTTAAAAAAGAGTGCTTAGAAAGGCTGCCCACAGAAATAAGCATAGAAGAAGTTCCAGTGAAGATAGACATAAACAATGAAACTAAGAGTATTTCTATCCAAATTGGAAATTTAACACTGAGAACAAGACATAGATTGCATATAATGGAAAAGAAATTATTCATAGAGACGCCTCACAAAAACATTTCAATAAACGTAATTCCAAGCATAGCTACACAAGTTGTCATGACAAAAGAACCTATTGACAAAATAAATAATGCTGAGTTAGATATAGAGAACGAAACTATAGCTACTTATAAAATAGAAGGAAATAGAAAAGCAAAGTTAATAGGCATCATTCCAGTAGAGCTTAAAATCAGAGCAAGAGTTAATGCAGAAACAGGAGATATTATAAGCGTTGAAAAGCCATGGTGGTCATTCTTAACAATTAGGTAATTTTTTATTTTTCATTTTTTTTAATTTTATAATAAATTTTTAAGAATCTTTTACATTATAATCTTTTCAAAGTATTTTTTCTTAATAAAAGTGGAAAGCTCTTTATTTTCTCTAAGCTCTTTCCAAAAATCTTTATGCTCTAAAATTTTGAAGTTATTTGCAATCTCCTTTGCTATATGGCTTGGAATTCCACGTTCGCGTAGCTTATTTTCATCTACGCTCAAGAAATCCTCTATCAATCCTTTTACATTTCTATATTTTCTTTCTTTTTCTACAATTAGAAAATCATCATTTACATAAATCGAAAAGCTTTCATTCTTGTATTTTTCTATAAAATCTAACGCATTTTTCCATATAAATATTGAAGGCCCTATACGCTTTTCTACTCTCGGAGGATTCCATTCCTCGAGCTCAAATATAAAATATGCTTTATGTTTACTCTTTTCCTTAGATTCCTCTGCAAAACAATATCTTCTAATTATTCTAAACTCGTGCTTCTCTAAAAGTATAGATAATCTTTCTAATCCTTTTCTTAGTTGTGGATAAAGAATATCATCAATTACATCTGGCTTATTAAAGACTATAGCAATAAATTTAGTTTCTCTTGACTTTATTTTTAATATCTCATCTCTTGTTAAACTTTCCTCCTTAGGGAAAAAGAAATCTATCCTCGGGTTTTCAAGAAATTCTTTTGCTTTTGCTACAAGCCTTATGAAATTCTCGCAAGAAAGCGCAGAAGTTACATTTCTATTTTTATCTACAGGATCAATAATAATTAAAGGCTCTTTTTTAAACTTTTCCTTTACTTTTTTTACATTACTCCAATAACCTTCTATATCTATTATATAACCTGGCCTAAATCTTGCGATTGCACTAATAGCATTGTAAAACCTTCCATATTTTAAGATTAATAATTCGCAAGCATAACCAGAAATTCCTTGAGTTTTTAGATCAGAACCGTAAATTCCAATACCTTTGCAAAACTGCTTTAATAACCTTACATCATCTTTTAGGCTTGAATCAAGATTTTTTAATAAATAAATTGTATGCAACGGAGATCGATCAACTGCTGAAATTATTTTGCTATTCTTTTTTATCTTATAGCAAGGAACTATGTCAACGAATTTGTTCATTATCTCTGCTCTTACATACGGATGCTCAGCATATTTTATTATGTATTTTCCTCCAAATTGCTCGGCAATCTTTTTTCCATATTCTAGGCCTTTTTCTTTAAGTTCTTCCTTACTTATTTTATCTGGAAATACTAAGAAAAGGTCGATGTCGTGTTTTCCACTTATCCATGTATCTCTACCGGCAGAACCTACAATCACAGGTTCTACCATAGGAGCAACAACTTTGGAAACTCTAAGAAGCTCATTAATAAATTTATGCATCTCATCTACTTCTTCTTTTTTTGGCTTTATTTTTTTCAAGACCTCGGTTTCAATTTTCTTTATCTTCATGCGTAAAATGTTTTCATCGTCTTTATCTTCATTAGTTTCTTTTTTACTTTCTATGTTCATCAAGATTCACCATCATTAATCATCGAGATTCAACATCTTAAAATTGTTACTTGCCTTTATAATTGCTACTTTCCTTTATTAATAAATTAAATCGTATTAATATAATTAAAGCTCATATAAAAGGTGTTGTAAGAAAATCAATTAGTTCGAACAAAATGAAGTTGTGGCAAAATTTCTCTAGCAAAAATTCTCAATAATGAATCAAAAACTCAGAAAAATTTAATTATAAATTCGTCAATCATCGAATAAAACACTTTTTAATCTGAACTTACAAATAAATTATTAGGTGAAGAAAAATGCTAACTTATAGCGGTTTTGAGATAGCGATTTTAGTGCTCTTAGCAATTGCCCTAATGCATTATTCGCAGCTAATAAAAAAGAATACAAAATCAATTAAATGGCTTGTAGGAGGTGCAGCATCGTTCATAATAGCAAGCGTATTGGATCTAATCCCATATATTGGGGTTTGGATCACAGCGAATGGAGTGAACTATGGACATGCATTATTTTCCATAATAGGAGTGCTATTGATCCTAATTGGAGGAATTAAAATGATATATGAGTTGTTTGAGGAATAAAAAGAAAGTTCGAGAAGTTATAAAATTTATTATTTCTTTTTGTTTTATTTTTTAACATTTTTACATCCCAATATTCTTTAATAAAGAAATTACTTCTTTATAAAAAAATAAAAGCATTTTCTATAACATTAAAAGCTTTTCGAAATTATATAAAAACTAAAAAAGAAATAAAATGGTATAACACCTTATCTAGAAGATTGACATAATTTTAGAAGGACGTGAAATCTATGCAAATAGGAGATTTTATAAAGGTAGATTATATAGGAAGGATAAAGGATACAAATGAGATATTCGACCTTACAGTAGAAGAAGTTGCAAAAAAGGAAGGAATATATAATGAGAAAAGAAAATATAAACCAGCTTGTATTATTTTAGGGGAGGGTATGATCCTAAAAGCTTTGGAGGACTCACTGCTTTCTATAAATGTTGGGGAGAAGAAGGTTGTTACAATTAATCATGAAAATGCATTTGGAAAAAGAAAACCAGAGCTTATAAAAAATTTTCCAATAGAATTTTTCAGAAAAGAAGGAGTAGAACCGAAACCAGGGCTAATTGTCAATATTTCTGGAATTTTAGGAAAAATCCAAACAGTAAGTGGTGGGAGAGTAATGGTAGATTTCAACCACCCATTAGCTGGAAGAGATTTAGTATATGAGATTGAAATAAAAGAAAAAATAGAAGAACCTGTTGAAAAGCTAAAGTTCATTCTCGAGATATTTGATTTGGATGCCAAATCGAATATAAATGGGAAAGAAGCCACAATAGAAATAGAGAATAATAGCATAGAAATAAACACAAAAAAAGCTATCGTTTACCTAATAAAAAAATATCTTAATTTAGAGAAGGTTGTGTTTCTCGAATCATTTAGTTAAAATTGAGTCATCTATTAGTTAATGATAATCTATTACTAAAGTTTTCTCATATAAAATTTTAAAT
Source organism: Candidatus Aenigmatarchaeota archaeon (assembly GCA_039000375.1). GTDB lineage: Archaea > Aenigmatarchaeota > Aenigmatarchaeia > GW2011-AR5 > JAHLMP01 > JAHLMP01. Next base: position 26,711 of record JAWBTS010000004.1, read on the forward strand.
TCTAAACAACTCTTGAGTATGGATAATCGAATCTTCTCTTGCACCTTGGACAAGATTTTGGCTCTTCTTTTCTTGGTGTCCAAACATAATTACAAAATCTACATCTCATTTTCTGCATTTTCTCACCATTTTAATGCTAATTAAATAAAAGTAAATTAACTCAATGTTCTAATTAAAAATAACCCAATGTTCTAATAATTACTATTATTATTACTATTTAAATTTTTATCCTTCGCTCAAGTTTCATCAAAATACCATTTAAAAATTGTTTAATTACTATTATTATTACTATTTTCTCTGCAATTTGCATGAAAAAATAAATATTTAAATCTTACTAACAAGTAAAAAATATTAAATGAGGTGTTGTAAATGGCGGTTGGACGAGGAAAAACTACAAGCATGAGCGACGAGGAACTAAAAAAGGTTTACGAGGCAAGAAAAGCGAAGATCAAAGTTATAGGAGTTGGTGGAGCTGGTAATAATACTGTTACAAGATTAATGCAAACAGGAATAGTTGGGGTAGAAACTATAGCAATAAACACAGATGCTCAAGATTTGCTTTATACAGATAGCGATAAAAAAATACTCATAGGAAAAGAAATAACGGGTGGACTAGGAGCCGGAGCAGATCCGAAAATAGGGGAGGAAGCGGCAAAAGAAAACAAGGAGGAAATAAAAAAGGTTTTACAAGATGCTGATATGGTATTTATTACATGTGGTTTAGGAGGGGGTACTGGAACAGGAGCTTCTCCAGTAATTGCAGACATAGCAAAGAAAATGGGAATTCTCACTGTTGGGATAGCTACAATGCCTTTCTCGATGGAAGGTTATCAAAGAATTGCAAATGCAAAGATGGGATTAGAGAAACTATTACCAATTGTAGATACGATGATAATAATACCGAATGACAAATTACTAGAAGTTGTTCCAGATGTTTCTGTACCTACAGCCTTTAGAATTGCAGATGAGATTTTAGTAAATTCTGTA
>JAWBTS010000005.1:0-25150 GCA_039000375.1 Candidatus Aenigmatarchaeota archaeon
AAGACATCTATGGATTAAATGCAACAAGCGTAATAAGAGGAAATTCATTGCTTGCATATGCAAGATGGAATGAAACTATAGCAGAAGCAAGGATTGAGTATAATTCTACTTCGCAAACACTTTTGAATTACACAATTCCTTTACCTTCACCAAATCCATATAATTGGACTAATTATACTATAAATACGACATCATTCTGGCTTCTTGGAGAGCATGTAGCCAAGATCTATGCAAGGGATAGTAGCAACAATTGGAATAACTCTTTGCCATATCTTTCATTCCTAGTTAAAGGTCTTGCTTACATAGATAATATATCTTTAAATAATACATCACCTTATGTAGATGAATTTATTAAAATAACATGCTTAGTAAAGGATGCAACAAACAACTCTGGAATAATATATAATGTTAGCTTTTGGATCAATGACACATTTATAGAGACAACAGAAAGCAATGTTTCTGGTTATGCAAGAATTAATTATAAATTTTCCAATCCGGGTTATTATAGAATTAGATGCAATGTAACAAACTCTACATTGTATGAGATAAATGAGAATAATTATAAAGAGGTCGAGATATTTGTAAGAGAAGGCGCAGCTCCATATTGGGTTGAAATCTTAGGGCCTTCTATTGCTCACAAGACAGAAAGCGTTGAGCTAAAAGTTTTATGGAGGGATAACTTTGAATTAGATTACGCAAAGTTAGAGGTTAATTCAAGCGGCATATGGGAAAATGTTAGCACAATGAAAATTAATGGAAACGAATCCTGGGCAAACTTTACTTATACAATACCTCATAATATTACGCCAGGCTTTATTGGCTGGAGGCAATATGCAAATGATACAAGTGGAAATATTAATGTAACTCCAATTCAATCAATAGAAGTTTGGGGATGGAGCAAGATAAGCAATTCATCATTACAGCCTTCTAATATTCAATTAGGCAATTCAACAGTAATGTATTGCAAGGTTGTAGATGCGAACTATAGCTCTTATGCAATAGAAAACTATAACGTAAGCTTTTATTTAGGTAATAATTATCTTGGAAGTAATCTTACTAATGCTAGCGGTTGGGCAAGCTTTAACTTCACACCATCATCTTCAGGAACATATACAGTAAGATGTAATATAACGCATGCAGAAAATCTTAAATATAATGCATCTTCAGAAAACTATCGCGAAGAGATATTAAATGTTGTTATAGGACAAGATACTACACCTCCTTCAGCCATTATCTATGGAATAAATGATACAAATCTCACAAGAGGAGAGTCATTAAAGATCTATGCTCAATGGAATGAAGAGATAAGCGAAGCAAAGGTATTTTATAACAAAACAAGCTTGTTGATTAATGAAACTATTCCAGGACCTTATACAAACAATTGGACAAACTATACATTAACTACAGGAAACGATTGGTGGCTTGGAATTCATGGAGTAAGAATTGTTGCTAATGATACAAGTGGTAATATAAACAATACGTTACCTTTCCTAACATTTGAGCTCTGGGGAAGAAGCGTTGTGGAGTGGTATTCCCCTACTGGGAGCGTTGGAAGAGGTATTATAACTTTAAGATGTTTAGTAAAAGATAAAGATACTAATGATGCTATAGAGAATTATCTTGTATTATTCTATAATTCTACACATTATCTAGGAACAAATTACACAAATGCTAGTGGAATAGCAAGCTTTACTGTAAATACATCTAATTATACTCTTGGAGCTCATAACTTCTATTGCGTAATAGGTAATGATGGATCAAAGTATTACATAGCAAATGTAACACAAGCTAGTGCATCATTATTATTATATGAAACTAGAGTAATAAGAATAAGGGCTTTGAAAGAGAGTAATGAAATAGATAATGATGTTAATATAAAAGTTTGGAAAAACGGAGAGATTATAAACTCTACACAAGGAAATATGGATATAGAGCTAACACTCCAAGATAAATATAATATTACATTTGAAAAGAATTGCACAAACTTAACTTATGTTATAATAAGAGATTTCAACGCTACTGGACATAATCTTTCTTCTCAAATAGTTTGTAACTACACTGGCTATAAGCCAAGTGGTATAGAAATAGCTACTCCAATATTTGCACTAAATGCTACCGAACTAATATTTAAAAATGCGACACTATCCTTGCCTTTAATAAAAGCTCCTAATTATGTGTTGCATTGCACAAACTGGAGCTTTGAGACAATGAACTGTAGCAATTGGAGTATAATAAATAAAAATGAATTCGTTGATTATTACGAAAATGCTACTCATATGAGATTTACTGTTACTTCCTTCCAAGCTTATGGAGGAGGCTCTGAGCTTCCAGATTTGATTGTAAATAGCATAACCTTCAATGCTACGAATGCAAAAGAGAATGAAGAGCTGCAAGTTAGAGTAAATGTTAGCAATGAAGGCTCTGGAAGTGTTACTAACGCTAACTTAACACTTAAAATATCTTTGTGGAACGGTAGCTCTTGGATTAATGAAACCTCTCAATCCCAACTTGTAAATCTAAGTGTTAATGAAGCTAAGATTATAAACTTCACTTGGATTGCAAAGCCAGGAACATGGAGGTTTAACGCTACAATAGATCCTAATAATGAGATAGAAGAAACAAATGAAAGCAATAATGAAAAGCTTGAGAATTATACTGTAAGCGGTTGGCATATATTCTATGGAAAGGTAAACTCAACAATCGTTTTGACTAGTAGCGAGGGAATAAACTTTACTAGATGGATTCCTTCAATAATAAATGGCACTTTATATTTTGCGGATTATGACTCTTCTTTCTCATTCTCAAATCTTAAAGCATTGAATGGAACAAACGATTTAAATGAAGCTGATATCGCTCTTCATATGAATGGCTTCAACGATTCTATAAAAAGACTTTTTGATGCAAACAATGATAATCAACCTGATGCAACAGCATGCTTTATAGTAAATGCTCAGCAACTATGCAACGTTCCTATAATAAACTCTACCGATAACAACTATGGAAACTTTGTTACTGGTATTTTGTGGGATAGTGGCGATGGTGGCTCTGAATACAATGGTACGCAAGACTTAATATTTATAACAAAAATAAATCAAAACAAGCAAGGTAGTTATGGAGTTTATGATTATGAGATTAGAGTACCAGCATATCTAAGAGAATTGAAAGGAGAAAATAATCTTGTTTCTATTTATATTGAAATTATAGATTAAAATCTGCATTAAAATAGATTTTATCTTATAAAAATGCTCTTTATTCTCTCGAGAAATCCTTTCTTCTCTTCTAAAAATACCTCGCCAGTTATTGTGCTACATATCTTATTTATAGCTTTACTTACTTTAGATTTAGGAAACAACTCTACAAATGTTTTTTTAGATGCCAATGCAATTAATACACTTTTATCAAAAGGTATTTCTCCTATTACTGGAACGTTTACAAAGCGCTCTATCTCAAATGCTGAAAGCTCATAAGGTTTTCTACGAACCATATTTAAAACAAGGCCAAGGGATGTTATCATGAGCTCACTACAAAGCTCAGAAACTCTTATTATGTCTATTGCACTAGGTGTTAGAGGATTTGTTATAAATAGAACCTCCTTGCTAGCTTTTATAGCTTCTACAGCCTCTTTTCCAAGCCCAGGAGCTGTATCTAAAAGTATAAAATCATAACCAAGCAAGCTAAGCTTTTCTATCAAAGAAGATAATCTACTCATCTCTACATTTTCTAAGCTTCTTGGAGATACAGCAGAAAGCAATAGATCAAAATTTTCTATATAGGTATAAGGTTCAAAGCTTACGTTTTCGTTTCTTAGCATGTCATTTAGCATCACATTTGCTTTAGTAACGCCTAATGATAATCCAATGTGAGATGTTGTTATGTTTCCATCAATTAATAATGTCCTTTTTTTAAAGTTCTTTGCAAGCGCATAAGCTAAGTTTATAGAAAGCGTTGTTTTTCCAACGCCTCCCTTTCCAGATACTATAGAGATTACACGGGTCATACAATTATTATTTTCTTTTTAAAAATATAAAAAACTCATTTAAGAGAAAAGAGATAAATAGTAATTAAAACATAATTTAAATGTATGACAAGCTATTCAAAGTTTTGCTATAAGCACTTTGGAAGTCTAATAAAGCCTTTGAGAAAGTACTTCCTAGATGTTAAAACAGATCTTAAAATAGCTCACTTAGCATTTACCTTAGATGAGTATCTTTCAATGGCATTCTTTACAACTCTTATAACTTTTATGCTTGAGACAATAATCCTTTCATTTATTTTTGGATTATTTTTCGATGTCTTTGTTTCAGTTTCTCTCGCAACAACGCTATCCTTTGGAATAAGTGGTATAGTTTTCTTTTTCTTTTATTCATATCCTAGAGTTTTAAGCAAGAAGAAGGAAGATGAGATAGATAAGAAACTACCTTTCGCAACATCTTATATGGCAGCCCTTTCAGCAGGAAAGGCATTACCATTATTTATATTTAGCACTATTGCAAGGTTTAAAGAGTTTGGAGAGGTTGCAAAAACTGCGAGTAATATTAGTAGAAATATAACATTCTTTGGAATGAATTCTGTCGAAGCTATGAGAAAGGAAGCTTCTGAAACACCATCAAAAAATTTTCGCGAACTTCTTTGGGGAATGGCGACCTCTGTTGCAAGCGGCACTGATTTAGCGATATTTCTTAGAGAAAAGGCAGATTTGCTCATGAGCGAATATAGAAGAAAGATTGTTCGCTTTTCTCAAGAGCTTTCAATGTATATAGAAATATATTTAACGCTTGTTATAGCCGGCTCTATAATGTTTACTGTTTTAACTGCTGTAATGGCAGGCGCTGGATTAGATGTAATAATTATTCAATTCTTTATAATATTTATTTTACTTCCTTTTACTTCGATTGCTTTTATTTTATTGGTTAAGATGAGATCCCCAACAGGATAATTATCAAGTGAAATTAAAATGAAAGGAAAAAAATTGGAGTTGAATGAAAAAAGCATATTGCTTATATCTTCGATTCTATTCTTCATAATTCTAATCTTGGCAAGCTTTACCTATCAAAACATAGCTTTGTTTGTTAACTTAATAATCATTGGAGTAATGGTAATAATACTTCCTTATTCAATATTTAAATTTATCAAGTTTCAGAACTTGAGAAACTGCGAGATGAATTTTCCTAATTTTCTAAGAGATATCGCTGCAGCAAAGAGAAGTGGGTTAACATTGATACAAGCTATAAAGACTTGTGCTGCTTCTGATTATGGAGCGCTAACACCACATGTTGTTAGATTAAATAATCAGCTTTCCTGGAACATTCCACTAAAAGATGCTTTAGAGAATTTTAGAAATAGGTTGAAAGATAGCCAAATAATTTCGCAATCAATCTTAGCTATTTCTCAGATAGAAGAATCAGGAGGAAAATCTGAAGATATACTTGACTCCTTAGCAGATAATGTAGAAGGAATAAAAGAAGCTGAGCTTGAGAAAAGCGCTTTAATGAGCCAGCATATAATGGCAGTCTATGCAATATTCTTCATATTCTTAGGAATTTCTATAGCTTTGATAGCTTTTTTGCTAAAGTTTCCGCAAATACCTGGAACAGAAGAATTGCCAGGCATACCATTTGGCCAAAATCCTTGTAAGATTTGTATAAACTCTATGTCTGATGCTTGTTCTCCATGCCATTTTTATTTTATTATTTGCGAAGCTTTTAAATTTGGAAAGAAGGAGAGTGCAAGATGTTATTACAATTCTATATTTTTACTTATGATTATTATAGAAGGAGTATTTTCAGGATTAATAGCTGGACAGATTGGCTCTAACTCTATAGCTGCAGGTTTAAAGCATTCGTTAATAATGGGTATTTCAGGATTTTTAATATTTATTATAGCAGCTCAGATAGGCATAATTTAATCTTGGTGAATATATTAAATGCCAAAACACAAGTCGCAAGTTCCAGTAGATTTCTTACTTTCTTTAGTTATATTTATAATAGTTTTGCTAATAATATCGAATTCAATAATACAAAATATTTTTTTAAAAGAAGAAAGAAAAGATAGAGCGAGCGCTTTACTTCTAGGGTTTGCTATTTCAGAGCTTCTTCTTCACGATAAAGGAATTCCAAACGATTGGAATAATATCTACTATGCGAGACGCTTGGGCTTTGCAGAGGATTTTTATAAATTGAAAAGAGAAAAAGTTCTAGCGATAAATAATTGTAATCTCAATGATTACGAGAGAATAAAATCACTTCTATCAATTCCAGCTAAGATGGATTTTAAAATTATTATCAAAAAAACAAATGAAGAGATTTTAGCAATATGCGGAAAAGATTATCCTTATAGAAAGTTTTTAGAAATAAAAAGGGTGTCTTCATTAGATAATGAAATAGTTTTACTAATAATTAGAGTATATTATTAGATTTGTTCGTAATATAGAGAATTAAAGAGGAAAAGATATGAAAAGAAAAAAAGGATTTATAAAGGTAATAGAAGTGATACTAGCATCGTTTCTCTTATTCTTTGTTCTAATTTTTATCTCACAATCAAAAGAGAAAAGGGAAGAATATGAGCTTTCTTTATTAGCAGTAATTGGTAGAGACGCCTTAGCATCTTTGGATAAAGCAGGTATTCTAAGAAATCTTGTTTTAAACAACGATTTGAATGCACTTAGAAACGAAATTTATAAAATCATTCCTTCTAATGCAAGAGCTGAGATAGAGATTCTTCATCTTAATAAAAATGTAATAAAAATAGGATGCAACTGTAGTTATGAAGAGAGAGAAAGGCTAAAGCGAATGCTTGCAACTAATTATCCAGAGGATGCTTTATTTTACTTTAGAGGGAAGAATATGAAGCTTGAAATCCTTGATATTAGTAGCTTAGATGAAATGAAAGATGCAAACGTTATAGCATTTTTTGGTTGTAGAGACCTCTCAAATTATTACAATTATCTTGATGAAGGAAAATCTTTTTTAATGATTTCCACAGTCGCTTGTGAGAACAATTTATTCAATCTTACCCCAAAAATTGGAAGCGCAGAAAGTTTTATAATAAATCAAAACTCGTTAGAATCTTTTAGAATAGGAGAATATTTTGTTGATACGGGAATTAATGTCTATAATAATTCTATCTTTTGGGTTAGAGAAAACTCTCATGCACTAAACATCTATTTAGATAATAATAGCATACCTTATGTCACTTATGATAATAACGAGGCTCTTAGATATTACAAAGGAGATGTTATGATAATCGATAATACTAGAATAAAAATAGATGACATAGTTATAGATTACTCTAAAGGTAGAGTTTTTGCCGAGATTAGAATAATCGATAGAAATTACGAGTTTTACTTTCAGCCTTATATGCTAGTAGATGCAAATGAAAAAAGTCTTTTGATAAGCTTTAATGGATATGCAGCATCTCAGCTGAATTATTATATATCTAGGTATGGGAATGGAAAAACCGCATGGATTAATGATTATAGCGAAGAGAGAACAGATTTAAATCAGCTAATGAAAGCAATTATATTTTGGCTTAGCGAGAATATAGTATATAAAGAAGAAAAATTAAAGAATTACGTAACAGTTTATTATATTGTTTCTGGAAATTATGATTTCGAGCCGTATATGATAAAGATGAATCTTTGGTATATCTACTAGATAAATATTTATGAAGAATTTTCGATGATAAAGCATTAAATATTAAACTCTAATTATTATTAGTATGGCAAAAGCAGAGAAAGAAGTGAATGAATTTGAGTATAAAGAACCAATAAAAGGAAATAAATTTAGATTTAAACTTGTACCAATAGACAAATTTGTAGTTGTTTCTCATCAAAGAAAGCCAAGCGAATATCATGTAAAGCATCTTGTATCTTCTATAGAAAGAATAGGATTTATAGTTCCTTTGATTGTTTATGAGGATAAGGAAAAAGACGAATTTGTTATTCTCGATGGTCAACATCGCTTTCTTGCTGCTCAGAGGGTTGGGATAAAGGAGCTTCCTGCAATTATAGTTCCTGAGAAGCTTGCAAAGCTAATGATGAATCTAAATATAGAGAAAGAGCTTAATATTAGAGAAAAGTCCTTTGTTGCATTAAATATATATCGCGAGTACTTGAACACCTCGCCAGAAACTTACGAGAGTGATCCTATAATTACAGATTCTATAGAAAATGCTTATTATGTTACATTGGGAATTGCATATGAAAAATTAGAAAAGTTCTCAGGAAGTTCTTTAGAGACAATAATGAAAAAATGCGATTTCTTTTTGGATGAAAAAATTAAGGATGCAATAAAAATTAGAGAGGAGAGAGCAGATAAGGTTATGGAAGCATTTTCTTTAATGAAATCCATTGCACAAAAGATAAAGGAGCTTGGAGAATGGCATCCATTTGTTTATCAGCAGATAGTTTCTTTTGCAAACCCTTATAAGAGAAAGAGAACAATAGTAGAGTTCGACGAGTTATTTGCAAAGTTTATAGAAAATCTAAAGAAAGCCGAAAACAACCCAAGATTAGTATTAAAAGAGAAGCTTGAAGGTATGGAGTAATTTTGTGAAAATCAAAGGAATGAATAATATTTAAAAATCTTTTGAATTATTATGGATATATATGCATAAAAACTTCTTTTTAATTTTACTTGGAATCATAACCTTGATATTGGTAATAGGGATGGTATTTCTGGTTAGAGAAGTTACTCCAAAAGGCGGAAAGCAAGTATTTGAGGAGGTTAGTATAACACCAGAAAACATTCTTAAAATTAAGTGAATTGGATTTAAAAAGGAAGCTTGGGCAGAATACAAAATTGAAGGTTATGGAATAGAAATTGAAGATAAAAGTAGAACTGAAAAGATTGGAAAATTATTGGTGAAACTTGTTTCTCTGCCAATTGAAGGCAAAGAATATATTGGAATTGAATTAGATGGGAAAGAAGGAAGCGGGATTGAGGGTTATTCGTTTGCGAGATTATTCAATCCACAAACAAATGAGTCAATTTATCTAATAAAATCAACCGGAAGTCCGACAGTTTGCTTAAAGCAATTACCACCAACTGCTGGTGGCTTACCTTATGAAGAGTTTTCCACCAAAAATTTAGAAAATGAATATATTGTTGAAACCTCAGAATGGAATTTCCTAGGTAAAGAAAATATAACCTTGCAATCTGGAAAGAAAATCGAGGTATATAAATTTAGAAGAGAAACTACTTTTGAAGGTAATAAAATTGTCAATGAACTTTGGCTCTCAGGAGAAGTTCCAACTTATCTTGTATTAGATAGTGAAACCATTGGTGATAAAAGAAGGGTGACTAATTTAACTAATTTTGGAATGGATGGCGGACTTCCAAACTTTAGTGATAACGATCTTAAAGCTTGCAGCGAGGGAGTTCCAGAAATTCCTGGTCTTCCTAAAGAAGCAGCAAAAATGTATTGTCAAACTGACGAAGATTGTGCTTGTGGAGTTGATAAGGAAACAGGTAAATGTGCTATTGGAAATAAAAGATATATTGATACATCGAGGCAATGTCCAGATTTTTGCACTGGTATTGCTGGTCACTTAGGAATAAAGTGCGTTAATAATATTTGTATGGCAATTCCTATCCAATAATATTTTAATCAAAAGTTATCGAATTAATCTTTTAAAGTTCCTTAATGGAAAATTTTGTTTTACGAGAATTGTTGTCTCTCGAGAACTGGAAATTAAATTATTGGAGAACTACTGGAAAGTCTGAAATAGATTTTGTTTTAAGAAAGGAGGATATTATAATTCCAGTTGAAGTTAAACTAAGTGGAGAAAAGTTAGGGAAAAGTTTTTATAGTTTTTTAAATTCCTATAAACCAGAAAAAGCAATTGTAGTAACTTTGGATAAGTTTAAAAAAGAAAAGGTTGGAAAAACCATAGTTTATTGGGTTCCTATATTTATTTTTAAAGAATCCTCAGAAAGTTTGGCTCTATATCGCTTATAAGGTTGTAATTCGAATAATGTTAGAATTTAAATGACCGGATAGCAAGATTCATATTACATTTTTGCATGAAAGTTAGAATTAGATTAGTTTATGATTGAAATCTCGCTAATTTTTATGGCATTATCTCTATTAAGTTTGACTCTATCTCTATTGTTTTTTATTAATATCATCATGCTTATTTTCTCGCGTTTAAGCAAGAAATAAACCTTTGAGCGATAAATAAAAATAGTCCAGTTTCTTACAAGAAAATGATTTAATTCTAAGGACCTACTTTTAATCCATTTCAATATAAACAATGGGCCCGGAAGGATTTGAACCCTCGACCTGCTGGTCCGAAGCATCGGCACGATTTAAAATTTCTCAAGCGTTCAGCCGCTCTATCCAAGCTGAGCTACGGGCCCATAAGCAACATGTAATATTTTCTAAGATACAATCTCTCTCAAGCTAATAATTAATTTTTTAACTACCTTTTAAATAATATTCATTATGAAAAGATATTTGAGAAGCATTCGTGTTTTCATGTTCCTTTCTATAATATTTCTATTTATTCTATCCTTTTCCATTCTTTATTATTTCTCAAAAAACATCTTTATTTCATTATCGTTAACCTTTATTTTTCTTGCATTGCTTTTAACAACAAGTAGCATAGAAATGAAACAAATAAGAATCTCTCTAATTATTTTGCTTTCATTTCTCTTAATATTTGCTCTAATACTTTCTGGGGCAGACCTATCGATTATCTCATTTTCTCTTGTAATTATTTCTATCATTATTTTTATTATATCGCTACTTATATGGCTCTAAGAAATTTCAAAATATTTTAGCAAGAAATAAAAGATTAAAAAACTCACGCAAAGTGTTAATTATGGTTTGGGCATCAACAAAGCTAACAATATGGGATTATATTTATAGGGATGTAAAAACAATAAGTTTTGAGTATAAAGGAAAAAGTCCAGAATTATTATATAAAAAAGTAAAAGAGCTTTTAGAAGTTGTTTATGGAATTCAACCAGGAGGATTTCAAGAAAAAACATATTCGATAAGTAAGACAGATACTGGAGAGGAGTTTGAAGCAGAGTGGGAAGCAATAAGGCAGTTAGATGACTTTAGTTATTTCAAAATAGACATAACAATAAAAGGATTTTCTTCTGGTGGAGTTGGAAAAGTAAAAATAACCTATCGTCCAGTTTTAATGACTGAATATCCACAAGATACATATTGGCAGCAAAGCATATTTTATGAAATTCTAAGAAGATTGTGGCATGCAATATTTTATAAGAAAAAAAGAAACGAGTATTTTGAGCTTGGCAGAGAGCTTACAGAGAAGTTTGAAAGAGAATTAAAAGATTATATGGAACAGTTGAAATGAAATTGTAAATATTTCAATCAAAAATTTTATAAAATTGGTGTTGAGAAATGCCATCATTAACAATTGTTGATAATTTACTTTATCCAAGAGATAAGTTGGTTATAAAATTTTCAGGAAATAATGTAAAAGAGATCTGTAATATGATTAGGCCAATACTAGAAAAGGTTTTGCAAGTAGAGGCAAAAGATACTTATGAGAGAATACTAAAATGGGATTCTACAGAGAATCCAAGAAGCTTTTATAACGAGTGGACAACAAACAAAGAAGAGGATAAATGGACAGTTTATTCATTTAAAATAATTGTGCAAGGAAAGCAAGATGTTAATACAAATAAAGGTAATGTGACTATAGAAATATATGCATGGCTAAAAACATCTTATAATTATTCAAACTTTATTCAAAGATTATTTTGGATTTTTTATAACAAGTTTTTTTACTATAAAAGAAGAAGAGTTTATTTTGAGCGCGGTAGATCTCTTGTTTTCGAAGTTCGTGATGCATTCATGAATGCTCTTAAGATACCAAAGCTTGAAGAGAGTGAATAAAGATTCATTAGATAATGGATTAAAGATTAAATAAAAGAAAATATCAATTAATTTTGGAAGATGATTGTTGATAAATAATTTGGAAAAATAACATTAGGGAATAGCTTAGGAAAAGTAAGAAAATTAGAAGAAAGAATAATGAAGTGCGCGAGAATAATAAAAAATAGAAATTAAGATTTTTCCATAATTAAGATAAAAGATGATAAAAAATGGTTTTTGGCTGGATAAAATCGAAAATTAAAAGAGAAAAAGAGGATGAATATGAAAGAATAAAGCAAAGCATTCTATTAAGGACTAGCGAACCTTCTAGCTCGGTTCATTTTGAAGAGGAAAAACCATTGCTTCTAGAGAGATTTAGAAAAGATGAAATAAAGAGAGAGGAGCCACTAGAACCATGGGAAAGAGAAAGGTTAGAAAGAGAAGGAATAAGACCAGAGTGGAAGCCTTTTAGAGAGAGAAGGGAGGAAGGAATAACAAGAGAAAAAGAGCTTGAGCCAATGCTTACGAGAAGGGAGGAAGAACCTTTTAGAAGAAAAGAGATTTATGAAAGTAGCTTAGAACCAAGAGCAATCGAAAGCTATAGAGGTTATGAAGATATGGAAAGAATGAATAATAGATTAAGATTTATAGAAGAGCAGCTTGCAACAATTAAAGCGCAAAACGAGGTTTTGATAGAAAAGTTAAGAAACCTAGAAAGAAGATTGGGATATGTTTGAAAAATATTTTTACTAAGTAAATATCTTAAAGTTGATATCAATATCTTAAAATCGATGTTAACTCTTCTTTTTTATCTTCTCTCTCGCTACCTATCTTATTTTTAAAACATTCAATGGAATCTCTTCCCTGAATTTCAATAACATATAATTTATTTTTCTTATCTTTATTTGCTATGCAATAAACCCTTGCTTTTATGCTTTCTATGTCAAGCATTCTTTGAATTAGCTTCAATAAATTAAAAGAATAGCTGCTTGCTCTTATTCTAATCTTTCTCTTCTTTCTATTTTCCTTTTTGTCATAATAATAAACAACATTAAAAAAGCCTTTTGCATCAAAAAACCCGCGAAGAAACATTATTCTAAGATTAGAATATTCATCTAAGATTGTTATATTTTCTAATGCTATACTTTCTTTTATCTCTTCTAAGTTTTGAATCCATGCTCTTATATCTTGAAAAATTTTCAAATAATTTTCTGAAAGATTTGCAAAAACTAAATAATAGATTTTATCCTTTCTTCTCTTTTCCTTTATCCTAACATTATTGGAAATTTTTTCCAGTTTATTTTTTACGATTTTTGCTAAATCTTCATCTGAGGTTTCTAAGGTTAGCCTTCCATCTTTTATGTTGCCTCTATTACAAAATACGCCAAGTATATAAAATAAATCTTCTCTATTCTCAAGTATTTTTTTCTCTTGCTTTTTATTATGTTCAAAAGTATCTTCATTCATCTTCATAAACTATTCATTTTGTTTAAAATTTTTATTCTTTTGTGATATAGAGGTCTCCCCATCATTTCACGTGAAATCTAGAAATAAAATGAAATTTTTTATGAAATTTTTTATTTATAGATTCGTTCTATGCAACGATTTGTAAAAGATAAAAATTTAAAATTTCGAAAGCTATAGTTAAGTTAAAGCGGGGATGGCAGAGCGGCAATGCGACCGCCTGCAGTTTTAAGAAATTTGCTATAGATTTTGGAAAAGCTAAAATAAAGCTAATGAGCAAAGCAGAAAGCGGTTCAGCTGGGTTCGACATTTATAACGAAAATCCCAGTCCCCGCTTTATGCTTTTCTCTAATTTTTAACCTTCGTTTTTCTCCAATTTTAAAAATTTTTAATTAAAATTTTTGCCAAAATTTCAATAAAATTCGATGCTTTTAGCATTTTGTTGCTAAATTTATTAAAAAATTTAAAATTTGAATTAAAAATTAATAAAAATAAAAAATATTTATTTGTAAACTTTTAAACGAAAAATTTTTATTTTTTAAAAATTAAAACAAAAATAAATAATGTTATATATTTAAGGATTGAAATTGTTTCACGAAAATTATATATATAAATCTTGCGATATATTAAATTATCTTACAAATTGTCCCCTACATCGTTGATGTAGGGGTAACTTCACGAGTAAAGGTGAAATGAGAGATGCAAAGGTTAGGTAAAATCCTAACCGCTGGTGCCTTAGGAGCAATGTTGCTAGGAGCAACAGTAGCTTTGCCAGCAACACTTGCAGATTATCCTTCACCATTCGTAGAGGACGGAAAAGTGAATACTCTTGTCGTTGTAGGAGCTAATGCTGCTACAGCTGACGTAGTAGGAGCAATAGATCTCGCAGCAAGATTGGCTGGCGAGGTCGGTCTTGAGGGTACTTGCCCTGCTTGTCCAGGTGTAGCAGGTGCTATTACAGTAACAGGAGGAGTGCAAATTACGCATGATTTGAATAAACTTTACTTAGGCGAAGAGTTTGATACAGTAAAGTCATTAATCACAGGAAATGACCTTCCGGACTTGCTTGGAACAAAGACATTTACAGACAAGGAAGGAAATGTAGTAACATACTATGAGCAAATAATACTAGGAAATCACTATGTAACTTATGGAAGACCAACAGATTTTGATAAGCCAGAGCTTTATGTAGAGTTTCCAACTGCAGAAAAATACAAACTAAAAGCTATATTCGTAGGAGGTTTAGATACATCAAAGGTCGATTCGAGTTATTCAATAAAGCTATTTGGTAAAGAATATACATTTGGCTCTGGCACAGATCTAAGCGCCGATACTATAGAGCTCTACTCCTCAACAGGCGCTACTTCTGTAGCGTTGACAGGAGTAGGAGATACAGAAACTGTAACAGTAGGTGGTAAGACTCTAACATTTGAAGTAAAGGGATGGGATCCACAAAACACTAATAAAGCTTACCTATATGTAAATGGTAAGGCAACATCTCCTTACGGATGGGTTGAAGGAAGCACTTACACAGTAGAAGGAGTAAAGGTTTATGTAAATGATGTTTCAGTAATAAGAACAGGAGCTCAGGAAGAAACAGTTTCTGTGCTCTTGTTCGTAGGTACAGACAAACTAGTACTTAAGGATGGACAAGCAGTAGAAAAGAATGATGAAGCTCTAAGTGGAACAAGTGTAACAATTCACAAATCAGGAACTAAGCTAAACTCCTTAGAGATTGAAGTAGTTCCTGATACAACAAAATACTTGAAAGATGGCTCTACTTTTGTAGACCCTGTTTTCGGAAGCTTTAGATTCAGTTTGAACGGAATGACACCAAGCTTAACAAGCGATTCTCGCGATTTAGTCAAGATAGAAGAGAGTGGAACAAGAAAGGTAAAGCTAACATTCACAAACAAGGAAGGAACAGCATATTCATTTGATGCATTTTACTTAGATACTAACAACAATTGTAAGCTTTCACACGATGGAACTAAAAATATATATGTAGTTGAAAATAACATGGACTTGAAAGTAGGAGAATACGTAGTTCTAACAGCAGGAGATGCAACATACATTTATAGATTATCAGCATTGACAACAACAGGAAATAATCCTTATGCAACATTCGTTGACATAGCAACAGGAAGCTCTCAGAAAGTATATTACAATAGCGATCCTTATATATACATAGGAGAGAACAAGTTTAAGGTACAGTATGATAACAATAAGTTACAAGTATCTTTGAACGGAGATGAAGACTTTACAGATACAGATGCAGTACCTCTATACACGAAGACAGGAGGAATAATAGATATAAGCCACTGTGATGATGCGAATAATGCAGATTTCATAACATTCTCAGAGTCAAAGCTTTACAGCTTAGGAAATGATCCTGCTGACGGTGCATTAAAGATAACAGTAGCTTATGCATCAAATGATGTGAACTTTAATATTGCGTATGAAGAAGGAGATGATCAAAACTTTGATGAGACCTTGCTAGGAGGCCAAGTAGGAACAAGTGATGTATACAACTACTTAACGAAGTATGGAACATTTGTCACGCATGATACAAATGCTGACAAGATAAACATTTACTACCCAGGCAACAGGCCAGCTTACGCTTTGGTTGCTGTGGGTAGCAACCCAGTATGGTCGACAACAGAAGCTGTAGGACCAACACCTGCAGTTTCTTACAAGACAGCAGTTCCTGTAACAACAGCTCTTGCAAAGCTTGATAGTGAAGTAACTCAAGCAGATAGAAATGAAAAGCACCTCATACTTGTCGGAGGTCCTTGTGCAAACGCTTTGGTAGCAGAGCTTGCTGCTGCAGGCAAGTTCAATTACGAAGGAGCACCTCTAACATGCGATGCATGGAATGCAAGAACATATGCAGGCGATGTGTTTGGATTAATACAACTCGTTGACAATGCCTTTGCTACTGGTAAAGTAGCATTGGTAGTAGCAGGTTCAAGAGCAGAACAAACAAGATGGGCAACATCAATATTGCAGAAGTATGATGTATACAACTTACGAGGCACAGCGGTTAAGGTACCAAGTCTAAACACAATTGAGGTAATATCGTAAAATTAAGAAATTAGGATTTATTTGATTTTTTTGTTTTTCTTTTTCCATATTCTTTTTATTGATTCTTAATATAATTTCTCTTAATTTCTCGTGGTTGGTAGAATCTAAGGTAATATCCTAACAACTTCATAATAAGTTACATCTCCTTCATTATCTACTATTGCCCATAGCATTCTAGCTCTGATATTATGGGCAAGCCTCACAGCCCTTGAAAGCTCTTGGAAAGAGCACGTATAATCTTCAGGCACGCAAAAAACAACCCATTTTGTATGCTCTTTTTGCGATTTAGGGCCGCGCTTTAATTCTACACCTCTTTCATAGCATCTAAAGTCGCAGCCAAACTTAAATCCTGTTTTTACTAAAAGGCCTCGGTCTCTCAAATCTTCATAAACACGATATCTATGGGAAAATCTTTTATCTATGCTACAAGCTATTTTATATAATTCCATAAAGCTTAACGCTTTTTTAGATTTTTTTGAGATTTTTATTTTTTTGTCTTTTTCTTCTATCTTTTCTGCGAGAAATATCTCTATTCTTCCTTTTTTTAGGAGGTAAAGAGCTTCTACAAGCGAAAGCTCTATTCTATCATCTAAAATCTTTCCATAATAACCTGGCAAATAAATCTCTTCTTTTCTATCAAAGGCAATAACCTTTTCACCAAGAAGATAGCATTTTGGAAGATCTTTATTTTTTTCATTTTTCTTTTCTTTTATTTTATTCTTTTCAAATTTATCGATATCCATGAGCATAGAGAAATTTTATTTATTGAAATTTAAATCTCTTAATTTTGATTATTTTTAATTCGTAAGATAATCAATAAATTTTAAATAAATAGAAGGAGTGAAATTGTATGAGAAAAAAATTCACTTATTTGCTTAGTGGTTTGTTAGGTATAGGTTTAGCTTTTGGAGTTTATTGTGGCCTTTCGAAGTACATAGAAAAGAAAAATTCTGATAGATTATATTATTCTCATCCTTGTAGTAGAGAAGTGGAAGAGTATAAAAAACTATTAGAATCGATGGGAATGCCAGAAATAGAAGAATTAAGATTATTAGAATGTGAGTGCAGAAGATTAGCAAAAGAAGAGGCAGAAGTGAAAGCAGCTTTAGAAAGACTGGAAAGAGTTTTAGAAAGCATAGAAAATGTTAATCGAAAATTAGAAGAAAGCATAGAAAATGTTAATCAAGAAGTAGAAAGATTATTAGAAGAATTAGAAAATAGATAGAGAAAAACCGAGAAATCAGATGTAGCTACAAAGTAGTTATATGGGATGGGTGGGATTTGAACCCACGACACCACGGTCTTCAGCCGTGCGCTCTCCCAGGCTGAGCTACCATCCCTTAAAATTTTCTCTTATTACTTCTTTCATGCACTCTTGGCACGTGAGGGAGTTTCAATCCATTTCCACGCCCTTGGCAGGATTTTTGCGATTTTCACATCGAAAATCTCTTTTAACTATTATTTTTTTATTCTTAATAATTTTACAATTTCTCCTCTTGCTTCAAATTCATTCCCAAAACATGATGTGAAAATCGCTTCGAACCTGCGACCTTCTGGTTAACAGCCAGACGCTCTACCACTGAGCTACAAGGGCTTTAGCAAGCTATATAAGTAGTTTTATATCTTGATGAAATTTAAATTATTTATGCAAAATTCATTTTCTCCAATTTATTATCTCTGATAAAATTTTTTCAACATTATCCTTTGTTTTTATTTCATCCTTTAGCGTGTCGATAATCTCGCAAAGTCTTTGGAGAAATTCATAATCTAAAAAACTAACTTTATTTTCTAAGAAACTTTTTATAAACTCTGCGTTCCACTCATCGATATTATAAAATGTTAGCCAACATAGATTTGCTTCAACCCAACTTACAAAATCCTTTGGTTCTATCTTTATTGCCTCATAACATTTTTTATAAAATACAAGATCAGGATAATGCTTCGCTGCTTCACGATCTACAATAAAATTTTCCATTGCCTTTATTATTCTTTTTTCCTCATCGCTTTTTGCAAAGATATTATCATAATTTATTCCTTTAATCTTCATTATCAAGTGATAAAGACTATGAATTATTATGCTTTTTATCCCTTTTTCATCCACGTTTTTTATAAAATCATGATCGTAATTGAAGTATATTTTACCCTTTTTATTTACTTCATCAAATTCTACAGCATCATTATCGGAAAGAGTAACCTCAAGCTCTTCTATTCTCCAAGGAAAATAAAATGATTTGAATACTTCATCAAATATTTGCATGAAAAGTATAGATCTCGTATCTTTCTCGTAATTTTTGATAAGTTTCATAGATTTAAATATAATTAAAGAAAAATTTAAGTTAATTCTTTGCTATCTGCAAAAGCTAGGCAATATTTAATTTCCAACAGAAATAAATCTATAAATACAATCAAATTTAAAATTAATTAAGTAAGAAAATGAAGTGATTTTAGATGGCAGTAGACAAAAGAACAGAGATGATTATACAAGAGATAGTTAGAAGAATAAATAGAACAGACGATAGATTAAGAATTCTTGAACAAAGAGTAAAGGTTATGGACTCTTCCTTATCTTCCTTAGAGGCTTCTAACATAAAACAAACAAATGAATTAAAAGATAAGATTCTAACAGTAGAGACAAAGATAAAGTTAATGAGTGAAAAGCTTGATAAAATAGAAAATCTTGTAGAGAAGTTAAATGAAAATCTAAAGAATTATGCTAAACGCTCGGATATAAAAGAAATAGAAGAGATGTTCTCTCTTTTAAATCCAATAAAAAATGAATTTGTCACAAGAAAAGAGCTATTAGAAATTTTGAGAGAAGAGAAAACATAATTGAAAGTTTTAAATAAATGCTCGAAAATATAAATTTAAAGGAGATATAATTTTTTATATTAAAGATGATGAAAATGCCTCTTTTCAAGAAAAAACCAAAAATTCCAGGACCAGTACCATTAAGAGAGATTCAATCTTTGAGAAATGCTGGCTTAAGTGATAAAGAGATTATTAAAAGGTTAAAAGATAAGGGTTATGATTACAATGAGATTGAAAGAGCTTTGCTGCAATCAATAAGAAGTGAGGTAACCTCTACTAGTGCTAGAACAGAAGAGACGCGATCCACGAGTCCTTCTGAGTCTCCTAGTTTTGGAGATATTTTTACTAGCGCATCAAAAGAAACACAAGGATATGACTTGGAAAGAAGAACATCTATGCCAGCGCAAACTTCAAGTAGATATGGAGGATTCCAAGAAGATATGGAAGATTTTACAGATCTTTTTGGTTCTAGCACAAGCTTTGAAACTCCTGTAGAAGGAGAAGAAACTGTCTCGCCAGAGGTTACAATAGAAGAGATTGTTGAAGGTGTTATAGGAGAGAAATGGGCTCCAATAGAAAAAGAGATAGAAGCATTGAGAAAGGAACAAGAGAATATAAGAAAAGAGATAAGCGAAATAAAACTTATAGCTACAAAAATTCAAACAGTAGAATCAAAAGGTGATTTATCTTCAAAGATAGAAGAGATAGAAGAAAGATTAAATGAGCTAGAGCCAAAGGTTAGTGGATTAGAAAAAGCATTTAAACAATTCTTACCAACGCTTACAGATAACATAAGGATGCTATCACAAATAGTTGAGAAGATGAAAGAAAAGAGAAGAGAGGAATCTACGAGATACGATTTTACCGAAAGGATAGAAGAATAAAAATATTTTTCTAAGATAGAAAATTCTTTAATTTTATTTTAATAGTTTTGAGAAATTATTTTCAACTCATTTTAATTTTCAACTCACTCTACAATAGCTTTCAATATAGCATTTTTTAGCAAGCTTGGATCATGCCTTCCGTGCAACTCTCTTGAGGCAATATCTTCTTTTATAATCTTACATTTTATGTTTTTCTCATCAATTTCTATTCTTCTATTTAACGGAATTTTAGAATTATCGCAAATAATAACGTCTATTTTTCTTCCAGCATAATTTTCTATTATTTTTATAAGTTCTGATGCAACTGAAACATTATATTCATTTCTTGCTACAAGATTGCAAACATAGATAAGCTTTTTTGCTTTCGATAAAAGAATAGCTTCCTTAATCCCTTTTGGCAATAGAGTTGAGATCAATGAAGAATAAATATCACCAGGAGATAATATTATAAAGTTCGCAGATTTTATCTCCTCTTTAGCTTCTTCAATAGCATTTGCATTGGGTTCAAGCCATACTTCAAGAATTCTTGCTTTTATCTCTTCTAGCTTATTTAGTTCATCTATCTTATCTTCACCTTTTATAATGCTCCCGTCCTCTAATTTTGCAAAAAGATAACTTTCATCAGTGCTAGGAGGCAAAACCTTCCCTTCTGTTTTAAAAATTTCACAAGCTTTTTTTATTGCTTCAAGGGAATCGTTAAAACATTTATAGAGCGAGAGAAGCATAATGTTACCAAACGCGTGGCCTTTGAAATCTCCATTAGAAAATCTCATCTCAAGAATCTTCTCTATGCTTTCATCTTTTGCAAGTGCTCCGATGCTTCTTCTTATATCCCCAAAAGCAATGCCACCATATTGCTTTCTTATTCTTCCTGTAGAACCTCCAGAATCAAAACAATTTGTTATTGCAACAATCTCTAAGTTTATTTCTTTTGCTTCTAATTCTCTTTTTAAAATCTTCAAAGATTTCAATAGATTTGCTTGCCCGTTTCCTCCACCAATAGCTACAACTTTTATTTTTCTACTTATTTTTATGTTAAAATTATTAATCATCTAAAACTACCTTTCTCAATCTTTTTATAAGAAGAAGAATGATATTCGCATTCTACGCAAACCCATTCTTTCAATAGAAATTTAAGTTCGTGCCCACAATTAGGACATATTTTTCTTTTTTTACTTTCTATTTTTGATTTTTTATTTGATTTTTTGTTCAGCAATTTTCTTTTCATTCCTTTTCATCTCATAATTTTTATTTCCACGGAATTTGTAAACCTTCTTCAATAAGATATGGCCCTAAAAATCTTTTTATCTTTTCCAATCCATCTTTGCTTTTTGCTTCGCATCTTAAGCTTACTACTGGCTGCGTATTAGAAGCTCTTATTAAAAACCATCCATCATAAATGTAACCACGAATTCCATCTAGCGTGATCGCTTCTTTGCACTTTGGCTTTAACTTCTCTACAAGATTTTTCACAACATCGAATTTTCTCTCTTCTTCGCAATGAATTCTATACTCCGGAGTATTTTCATATCTTGGCAATTCTTTATAAATCTCATTCAAAGATTTTTTGCTCGCGATCTCTAAAACCTTGCACATAGCATAGATTGCGTCATCAAAATAATACCAGTTATCAGTAATCCAATAATGGCAGCTCATCTCTCCACATAACAAAGCTTTTTCCTCAAAAACCTTTTTGTCAAGTAGAGCATGACCAGTTTTCCAGAATATAGGAATTCCGCCAAGCCTTTTTGTTTCTTCAACAACGATTTCCGAATCTTTTAATTCAACTATAACCTTTGCTCCTTTATGCTTTGGTAGCATTTCTCTAATTAAAATTGTTAAAATGACATCACCTAGCAATATATTACCTTCTGAATCAACGAAGCCAACACGATCTCCATCGCCATCAAAAAGCATGCCAAGATCTGCACGCTCTTTTAAAACCATATCTACTAAATGCTTATAATTTTCAATATGTGCAGGATCAGGTATATGATTAGGAAATCTCGGATCTAAATTGCAAAATAGAGGAATTACATCGCATCCCAACTCTTCTAAAAATCTAGGAATAAATAAAGAGGGGGTTGCATTTCCACAATCAACAACAACTTTTAATCGCTTTTCAAGTTTTGTTCTTTTTTTAAGCTCTTTGAAATAATCTTCTTGCGGATTAACAATCTTTCCGTTCTTTTCAAAAATCTCTCCATCGCAAGCTCTTATAATCTTTCCTTCTCCACTAACAAAATTTTCTTTTAATATAATCTCTTTTATTTTCTGAATTTCTTCTCCTGTAATAGCATTTAGCCCATGACAAAGTTTAAAGCCATTATATTCGGGAGGATTATGAGAAGCAGTTATAATACAAGCGCCATCTATATCATAATACTTTCTTGCAAAATATATCATAGAAGATAAAGCATATCCAACGTCTATTGCTATGCAGCCGCTATCAACCAAACCTTTAATGAAGGCTTCTTTATATGGTATCGATGTTTCTCTTGTATCGTAGCCAACTATAACTTCTTTAGAACCTCTTTTTATAAGATAACTCGCGAATCCCCTACCAACAATATAGGCAACTTCTTCATCAATATCTTTTCCAACAATTCCTCGAATATCATACTCGCGAAATATGAGCTGATTTATTTTAATAATAATCACCATTTTCTCATGCTCTTAATCACTTAACTTTAAATAATTCCATTAAAAATAAAAATTAGATGAAAGGTATAGAATCTTGGGTTTGGGTAATAGGCGGATTAGTGCTTGCAATGATTTTAATAGGAATCGCTTTGAATGTAATTTATAGTATTTCTTTACAGCAAGATAAGAATCTCGCAGATATGGAATTTTCAAAAATAATAAGCGTAATAAATTCTCTTTGCGATTCTAATGTAGGGCAGGAAACTACACAAAGCTTTAGATTTCCAGAGATTGTAGAAAAGATATATGCAAGTTATGATAAATTGCCTCCTAATCTTTCAGAAACAAAAGGAAATAATCTTTGCATGAATTTTACAGAATTAAAATGCATAAAGCTTGATTGCTCAATAATATTTCCTCTTATAAAAAGGAAGGAAGGCTTGCTCACTTTTATTGATAGAATATCTGGAAAGAGAGTTTATTACGAATATAAAATAAATTTTATTAGAATAGAAGAGGGAGTTGTTGCTAAGGAGGTAAGTATTTCTGAAAATCAAACAACAACTATAATTACCCCATCGATTTACGATTTTGAAACACTGATAGAATTTAATAATAATCCGATTCTAATAAGAAAGAATAATGCAATTATATTTTTAGATGCAACCCCTTTTGTAGAAAAGGATGAAAATTTAATAAAAATTTTAGAAAAAATATGCGAGAATTATGGAAATAATATTGCAATATTTTGGGAAGACACTTGCATATGGAATAAAAAAATTCTAGAAGACGGAAGTATATGGTGTCCAGCACAAAATGAAGTTAAAATAGAGGATAACAAAATTATAAGAAGACTTCGAGAAAAAGGTTGTAGAATTGAAATTATTTTGCATGATAAAAAGATTATAAGTTACATGCTAAAAGACTACGATCAAATATGGCTTTTAAGGCCAGGATGGTGCGAGATTTCTTTCGGAGATTTTCCTAGATCTACAATGGATTTTTGTGTAAATTCTGTTCCATGGGATTTCATTGAGATAAGAGAAATAAAAAAATATGTAGAAGAAGGCGGAAAAGTTGTTATATTTCTAGATTATCTTCCGAACATGAATTCTAAAATTGCTAATGCATTACTTTCTAATCTAAAATTCCATGCTAAATTTGTCGAAGGAAATGTAGGTAGTGGTAAAGCAACAAAAATATATTATAGTGACATAACAAGAGAAATAAGTAGTTATAATATTTTTGGTGCTGCTATTATAAGACCTGAGAATTGATATATAGATTTATAACTCCACACCAAATACTGTATTAGATGTTACATTTCGTTATTCTCGGTAATTTTTATATATAATCCATCCAGGTTTCTGGTATTCCGTCTCCATCTAAATCGTCGCAAAATCCTGTTGAAGTGTCCATACAATAACCTTCGCAACAAACCTCTTGTGAAGAACAATCAAAATTTGAAGCACATTTCTTTAGTTTTCCCACTAATTTTATATTACCTATATTAAATTTCTCCCTAAAGTTTAAAGTTGGTAAGCATCCTATTGAGTCTGCTCTATAATTAAATTCAAAATTTATATTATCAATATCTCCAGCTCTGGCTTTAACAAGCAACTCAGATTCTTCCCCAGCTTTTATATTTTTTGGATAATATATAAACTCATAATTCTTTATATTAGTTGATATAACGTCAATTTTGGCCTCTTTATCACCAACATTTTTTAATTTTATTTTTATATAAAACTTTTCACCCTCTTTTAAATTTTCCTTGCTTATCTTCGAGCTTGTTATTTCTAAATCTGGTCCTATCTCACCTTTTTTACCATTTACTACAAGTTTTTGTTTTATATCTTTCAAATTTCCTTTTATTTCTGAATATCCATAAACATTAGATAAAGGCTTATTGCTATATTTGCTTGTCACATTTCTTCTATCTATGAAAAATATGCAATTTACAGGGCATTCGTATTCAATTGAATTTTCTCCTTCATTTTTTAGTATAATCTCTTTTGTTGCTTCTATAAAATCAAATGATGGAGAACTGCGAATTGAACAAGAAGAAGAACATATCATAGTTCCTCGAACTTCACATTTTTCTGGCCCAGTTTCTTTTTCTGCTACCGCTCTCCAATCACACACCAAAGCATCATAAACAGTTGTAGTAAAAACACCTTCATCTATTTTTCTCTTTATCTCTTCTAGATTTTCAACCCACTCTATTGGTGGACTATCTCTAGGACCACCCTTCGAAAACCACTCTCCAGAAAGGGAAAGTGATTCTAACTTCATCTTAGATCCTATACAACAATCTTCATAATTGTTTATGATATATCCTCTATCTATCAATCTTAAGTTTCCATAATAATTAATTCCTATTTTACTAGGATTTACGAGATTTAAAGCTTCTATGT
>JAWBTS010000006.1:0-23934 GCA_039000375.1 Candidatus Aenigmatarchaeota archaeon
TCTTTGATAGATGCTGGCTTCTTTGATTATAAGCATGGACAAGTTACTTATCGTGGCGAGCGCTTCTTTCTATGCGAGGCAAGTTTTATGTATATTCTAGAGAAAGAATTGAGAAAGATTAAAAATGGCTTAAAAATTCTTTGGGATTGCAGTTTTGATTTCGGTAAGAGATTGGCTGAAATTTCTGGAAAACAAGAAGCTTGTAAGTTTATTATGGACTTCTTTCCTGCTTTGGGTTTTGGAGACATATTAGCTTCTAGAAAAGAAGGAAGATATGAAATTTTCGTAAAATATTTTCCATGGCTTGAATGGTATAAAGATATAGATTTCACGATGTTTCGCGGGATGCTCTCTGGAGTTATTTCAGGATTTACAGAGAAAAATGTTAAACTTAAAAAGATAGTAAAAGACATAAGAGGTAGAGATTTCATTCTCTATCTAACTGAGAAATAGATAAGAATAAAGATGAGGGGAATCGACATCAACCTTTTGTAAAACTTTTTCGTAGCTTTTCATCAAAATTAATCTCTGAAATATTTTAATCTATTAGCGCTCTAAGATTCTAATTCCTCCTTTCTCGATTGCAATTCTATATAATCCTCCCTCTATCTTTGTTTTTCTCATTTTCACTACAAACAAATTTCTTTCTAAAACATTACCTACAGCTTCTGCAGTTAATTTTATTACTCCATCAGCAATAAATTCCATTACTCCAGATCTTGAGTATCTTTCATTCTGCGCTTCGGAGGTGAGAATTGTAGTAACTTTTAGAGATCGTAGATATTTTACTAGATTGTAAAGGAATTTTCTTATAATTGCTTCTTTTTGAGGAGTTATTACATACCCTTCTTTTAGTTTAATTGGTGATACATCCAACCCTACCGAAGGAAATGTTGAAGCTAAGATCTCGAGGGAGGAAATAGAATCTATTACTAATCTTTTTGCATCATTTTTCTTGATTTCCTCCTCCAATACTTTTATTATTTGTGGAACATCTACGAGATTTTCTATTTTAATGATTTTAATTTTGTTTGTAGCTTCGAGATCTATTCCAACCCTTTTTGCAGCATCTTTCAGATCTTTTGGTTCTTCTTCAAAAGTTAAATAAATTCCAAACTCTCCATTTTTTGCACCACTGTAAAGATATTGCAAACAAAAAAGTGTTTTTCCCGTTCCTGGACCACCTGAAACAAGGATTACAGAATTCTTTGGATATCCACCTTCTATTATTTCATCCAACCCTTCAATTCCTGTAGAAATTCTTTCTACACCATTTTCAATAACTTTAGTTTCAACAATTTTCTTTTCATCTTCTTTCATCTTCTTTTTCTCAACCTTTTTCTTTAAGGTCTTTTTCATCTTCCCCTCAATTAATTATTTTGTTTTTCCTATTTTAAAGTTTTTCATATTACTTTTCGGTGCTAAAGAATTTTTATATAAAAGAAAATGTCAAACGAAGAAAAAAATAAAAAATAAATTAAAAAGTTTTACTTCATTTTCTCAATCATTTTTATAACGTCTACCATTCTGCAACAATAGCCGTACTCATTGTCATACCATGCAAGCACTTTAATGAAGTTCCCGTCAAGTACCATCGTAGATAAAGCATCAAAAATAGCTGAATGAGGATTTCCTATTATATCCTGCGATACTATTGGCTCTTCTGTATATTCTATTATTCCTTTCATCTTTCCTTTCGATACCTCTTTAAATAATTTATTTATCTCTTCTACGCTAGTTTTTTTCTCTACCTCTGCAACAAAGTCAACGATAGAGCCATCTGCAACAGGTACTCGCAAAGCAAGGCCGTTTAGCTTTCCTTTTAATTCTGGAATAACCTCTGCAACAGATTTCGTTGCCCCTGTTGTAGTTGGTATTATCGACAAAGCGCATGCACGAGCTCTTCTTAAATCTTTGTGAGTCCCATCAAGTACGCGTTGATCATTTGTATATGCATGTACGGTACTCATAAAACCTTTTTTGATAATAAAGTTTTCATGAAGAATTTTTGCTATTGGTGCTAAGCAATTTGTTGTGCAGGATGCTGTTGATATTATTTTATGCTCTTTTTTCAGCCAATCGTTATTAACTCCAGGAACTATTGTCACATCTGGATTAGTTGCTGGAGCCGAAATTATCACTTTTTTTGCTCCAGCTTTTATATGCTTTTCCGCATCTTCGCGGTTAGTGAAAACCCCTGTAGATTCTATTACTACATCTATATCGAGTTTTTTCCAAGGAAGATTTTCTGGGTTTCTATCGCTTACCACTTTAATTTCTTTATTTCCTATTATTATTTTGTCATCCTCTGCCTTAACTTCTTTTTCAAATTTTCCATAAATAGAGTCCCATTTAAATAAATGTGCACTTGCTTTTGCATCTACTGTACTATTAACTGCTACTACGTTGATGTTATTTCTTAAAGCAGCCCTTAGAAAAACTCTTCCTATCCTTCCAAATCCATTTATAGCTACTCTAAGATTTTTCATATTTTAAATTTGTCATTCTCATGATTTAAAGATTTCTTTCTCAATGTTCGTGTATAATTATTAATCTGAATATCAATTTTATATAAAATACCACATAACTTTAAATAAGAACTTAGCTAAGAATATTGTTGCAACAATCCAATAAGAAATTAGATAATGGGATCTATTTTCCTCATTTTCTTTTCTATATTGAAATAGAGAAGTAAAAAACAAAAGCAATGCAAAGAAATGAAAAATATTTTCTGTTGGATCTATTTCTTCAAAAAGGAAAGAGAATAATATTTGAAGAGTTAATGAGATAATAAATATTGAAGTCGGAAATATAAGCTCTGAGATACCTCTACTCTCTATAATTTTTGTTTTTTTCATTATATATAGCTATTTTCTTTCAATGTTTTAAAAAAGTTTTCTAAACTAATGAATTAATCATTGTATATTGTTGTAACAATTGGCTTATCTCTTATTATTATAGTATGCTCAAATTGTGCAACCATTGCTCCCTCTTTCTCTGCAAGAATATAATAAGGATAAATCATATCCTTCATTTTTAGTTCTTTTATTCCCAACCTAAATTTAATCTTCGATAGCTCAAGCCATCTTGATGTAAACGGCAGACCATTCCTTTTAATTCCAAAAGAATAAATTTCTCTTGCCTCTACGCTTCTTAGCATATTTCGTTTATCCATTAAAACAGAAAATATTCTAGCTTCGTCTAAATCTTTTACAAAACCTATGCCAGTAGTTGCAAAGGGCTCTATTGCTATGACATCATACTCTTTAAGAGTGTAATTATTTGATGTTATTACATTAGGAATTTGTGGTTCTGCATGAATATTAAACCTCTCTAATCCATGACCAGTTAAATTACTTATCACTTTAAATCCAAAGCTTTCGATTGTTTTTTGAATTGTTTCTGCGATTTCATTTGTTTTTATCCCAGGTTTTAAGAGCTTTATTGCTTCATTTAAAGCTTTTCTAGAAGACTCTAAAAGATCTTCATACCCACCCAAAGAAATTGTTATTGCAGTATCGCCTATATAGCCATCGATATGAACTCCAATATCTATCTTAACTATATCACCTTCTCTCAATAAAATATCTTCTCCTTTTTCTGGTGTATAATGAGCCGCTATATTATTTATTCCTATATTAACAGGAAATGCGGGCTCTCCTCCAAGCTCTATTATTCTTCTTTCTATCTCTTCTACAATATCTAGTATATTTTTTCCTGGCTTAACAAGAGATTTACATTCATCTCTTACCTTTGCCGCAATCCTTCCAGCTTTTATATATTTTTCTAAAATTTCTTTATCCATAAACTCATCATTTTTATTTAAGTTATTAAACTTTGTTTTTATGTATTATTTATTTATGATCGAAAAGAAATCAAACAAAGAAAAGAAAAAAAGAAGGATCGTGAAAATTAGCAGAGAAGTTTTTCTCTTGCAAAGTGGCTATAAGCCAGAAAAAACAAAGATTGGTACAGTTTTTAGAGGAAAAAATGAAGTGATAATAGGAAAATAAATTGGAGATAAACAAAAGTTATAATACAATTCTTTAATTATAAAGATAAAATCTCTTGATTTATTTTCATGCAAAGCTTGCAAAGTTCTTCATCAAAGTTGCTGCCTTTTTTCAAATTCTCGCAAAATTCCTTAATTAGCTTGCTTATAATTTTGTTTTCTTCAAATTTTATTCCTCTTTTTCTTCTTATATATTGTGATATAGCTCCTTGAGTAACATTCATAATTCTAGCCACTTCTTCCTGAGAAAACCCATGATTTATTACAAGCTCTTTTGCTATCATTGCTCTTATACTAGGAAGTAGTTTATAAAATCTTTCGCATCTTAGCATTATAAAAGCACCATGCAGCTACCATTTTATTCTTAATCTTTCTATTTCATCTTGCTTCATTGGTTCTACTATAATCTCTTTTTCTATCTTTCCAATCTTATATTTTACTAAAACATTTTTTTCATTTTTTGCGTCAGAATATCTTGCTGTTATCTCTGCCGCTTTTATAATTGCTTCTTTGCTAGCTCTGCTTTCCAAAAGTGTTATTGGACTTCCATAGTTTGGAACATAAAGTTTTATTCCTTTCATCCTTTTCAAAATTTCATTTTCTTCTTTATTTCTTCCAACAATTATCTTCCACTTTTCAAATCTAAAGTGGCGACCTATTTTTAGAAGTTTTATATCATCTTCGTTAACATTTTTTCCTTTAAATCTTAGCAAATCTTCTAATTTCGCCGAAAATTCTTTTTCTGTTAATACACAACCTCCAGCAGGGTGAGGATAGTCTTTTATTCCAAATTCTTCTGCTAGTTTTATTTGCACACTTCTCTTTCTTCCTCTTATACCTAATAATTTTTCTCTATCTATCAATCCTTTTAATTCTGCTTCACTAATTGGAAGAAGTTTCGCTGAGAGTGGGCGAACTATCTTTCCTTCTAATCCAGCTTCCTTTTCTATTATCTTCAAAGCTTTTCTACTTTGAGAAAAGGGTCTTTCATCTAATACCTCGCCAGTAAATATAAAATCTGCTTTAATCTTTTTCGCATATTTTTTAGCTTCTTTAAACATCATAATATGGCAATCTATACAAGGATTCATTGCTTTTCCATATCCATATTTCGGATTTATTAACATTTTTATATATTTTTTACCAAGAGGTATAACTTTAAGTTCTATTCCAAATCTCTTAGCAAATTTTTTGCATATCTCTGAATTATCAAAAAAAGGTGAAATAAAGTGAACCCACTTTACATCTATTCCTTGCTTTATTAGTAGCAAAGTGGCTAATAAGCTATCTAATCCACCTGAAACTATTCCTAATGCAACAATTTTTTTCTTCTTTACTTTTTCTTGATTATTGTTTACTTTCATATCTAAATCCTTAGCGAAAAATATCTAAAAATTAATTTCACTAAATAAATATGCGAAGGTTATGAATAAGCCAAACTCTACCTATCTAAACCATGAGGTGAGTGATGTTTGTAAAGGAGCTTTTAACTTTTCTAAAACTTGATTTACTCTCTCTTCTGAAAAATCATGCTCATCGCAAAGTATCTTCTTTATCTTTTCTTCATCTATTTGCTTGAAAACCAATTTATCTTTGTACTCATTATATTCAGGTTTTAAAAAGAATTCATATATATCTTTATAATCTATTTCAAATTCCCAATCTACTTGTTTCATTACCTCTTCTATTGTTTTATATCTTTTTACAAGCTCCAATGCTTTTTTAGGACCTATTCCTTTAATGCCTCCTGGGTTATAATCAGTTCCAACTAGTATTCCTATGATTATTAGTTGCTCTCTTGTAATTCCCAGCCTATTTAGATTTTCTTCTAGATCTATAATCTCAGGAGAAATCTTTACTTCCTTTCCACCAACTTTTCTTTTTCCAGTAATATTAAGATTTCTAATCATTTTCGGTGAGCCAAAAAGCAAGGAATCAAAGTCTTGACTTGCAGAGAAGTTGACATCACCATTTTTACACATTATTGCGCATTGGGCTTCGCCTTCGCTTTTTGCTTGGACTATTGGAAGCCCCATTGCTCTAATTAGTTCTTTGCTTTCTTCTATCATCTCTTCATTGAGCTCTCCACTTCTCTGAGCCATTTTCTTTGCTTCTTCTATATCACCCCTTTCTAATGCCTTTTCCCATTTCTCTTTAGCTTCTTCTCTTATTTCCTTTCTTTTTTCTATAGTATATTTTTTGAATTTTGGCTTTTCTCCATCAAAGACATATACTGGCTTTATTCCAGCTTCTAGGAGGTTTGCTGTCCTGTAAAAAAGTCCTGAAAGATGAGATGTAACCCTTCCTTTTATATCCATTAGGGGTGTGCCATCAATTTGCCGAATAGAAGAGAGAAATTGATAGAGCCAATTGAATGCATCTATTGCTATTATCCTTCCTTTTAGTGTTTCTAAATCAACTTCCTTTGCTTCTAAAATATCTCTAAGCTGAACCCCCATGGAATTTTTATTTGTTTATCAAAAATTAAATATATATGGAAAGCTTAGAATACGAGAAACTGGGCGTTAAAATTGGATTTGAACTTCATCAACAACTTAACACAAAAAAATTATTTTGTGCTTGCTCTTCTGAAATGAGAGAAAACAATCTTGTATACGAAGTTAGAAGAAGACTAAGACCAGTTTTTTCTGAGCTTGGAGAAATAGATAGAGCAGCTCTTTTTGAGTTTTTTAGAAACAGAGAATTTATTTATTATGGTTATGAAGACGAGTGCTGCTTAGTAGATTTAGATGAAGAACCTCCCCATGAAATAAATAGAGAGGCTTTAGAAATAGCAATAGAGATTGCGCACAACTTAGATTTATGGATTCCTCACGAGCTTCATATAATGAGAAAAATTGTGCTAGATGGATCAGCGATAACAAGCTTTCAAAGAACGCTACTTATCGGTCTGGGACCTGCAAAATTTAATGAAATAAGGATAAAATCGTTATGTCTTGAAGAAGATTCGGCAAAACCAATAAAGCAAGAAGGCAAATACGTTTATTATTCGCTATCAAGATTAGGAATTCCTCTAATAGAGATAGGTACAGAGCCAGATATAAAGACAATTGAAGATGCGAAAAATATTGCGAAAGATTTAGGAATTTTTCTTAGAAGTTTTAATGTAAAAAGAGGAATAGGAAGCATAAGACAAGATGTAAATGTATCTATAGCTAGAGGGGCTAGAGTTGAAATAAAGGGATGGCAAGATCTTAGAAGTTTGCATAAGTTAATAGAGAATGAAATAAAAAGACAGGTTAGTTTACTTGAGATAAAAGAAGAGTTGAGAAATAATGAAATAAATACAAAGATTGAAGAGACAGAAGGAAAATTTATTCTAGTTGTGAAGAATTTTGAAAAATTCGCTCAAAGAATTTTATGTGAGAAGAAAAGATTAATAGATGAACTTCTCGATTATGGTAGGGTTTATACTTGTGATATATATTCAAATTTTTCATACGATGAAAAATATAAAGAAGTTATTTCCAAGATAGAGAAAAATATTGGAATTGAAGCAAACGATATAATCTTTGTGGCTTATGGTCTAGAAGCAAGAAGAGCAATAGAAGAGATCAAAAACAGAATTAATTATCTTAGAATTGGCGTGCCAGAAGAAACAAGAAAACCAAATGAAAATGCGACGACAAGTTATGCCAGACCATTACCAGGTTCTGCAAGAATGTATCCTGAAACAGATCTATTGCCAATAGCTAATTTACCAAAACCAAAGAGAATAAAAAGCCTTTTGGAAAAGAAAAAAGAGATAGAAAAGATTGTGGGCGAAGAAATAGCTGAGCAATTAGTCACTTCAAGACATTTTCCATTATTCGAAAAAATAACTGGAAATAAAAGTGAGAGAACAATTAGAATAGCTTCAATAACATTTACATCTACTTTTACTGAGCTAAGAAGAGAAGGAATAGATGTAGAAAAAATAGATGAAAAAGAATTGGAAAAAATTTTTGATGCTGTTGAGAAAGGCAATATTTCGAAAAAGGCGATACGCGATATTATTATAGAGCTTGCTCATGAAAATGATTTCGAAGAAATAAAAAAGAAATATGAGCTAATGCCAATCGAAGAAATAAGAAGAATAATAAAGGAGACAATCATAAATACTAATGAAAGAGATGTTAAAAAATTACTTGGAGCAGTGATGAGCAAAGTAAAGAATAAGGCAGAAAGCGAGATTGTTGAAGAGGAAATTAAAAAGTATTTGAAAGAAGCAAACAAGTAAAATATGAAAAAAGTTTCAAAGGTTAATTTTATGATAGAGAGTTGGATTTTCGCAAATAGAATGAGATGGCTTAGAAATAAGAAAGTAAAATATAAAGAATGTTTATTCTGTAAAGTTGTTAGAGGCGAGGAAAAAGCAAAAATTCTATTTAGGGATAAAGATCTTTTTGTCATGATGAATAAATTTCCTTATAATACAGGTCATTTAATGGTTGCTCCTACTAAGCATATAAAAAGTTTAGAAGATTTGAGCGATGAGGAGATAAAAAAGCTTTTTGTTATTGTTAAAAGATGTGTAAAAATTTTAAAAATTTCTTTGAAGCCAGTAGGTTTTAATATTGGAATAAACATGGGTAAATATAGCGGAGCTTCTATTGAGAATCATTTACATATTCACATAGTTCCTAGATTTAAAACGGATTTTGGATTTATGGAAGTAGTTTCAAAAACTAAGGTTATTCCAGAAAGTTTAAACAAAACATTTGAAAGATTAATCAAGCATAAGGAAATTTTTGAGAAAGAGTGAAAATTATGAAGAATAATAAATCTTTGGTTTTCGTCGGGATTGATGGAGGAGCAACAAAAACAAAACTTATAGCGATAGATGAGAACGAAAGAATATTGTTAAGAATTTGCGGTGAAGGAAGCAACTACAAAGCTCTTGGTCTCGATTTGGCAGAAAAAAATCTTTATAAATTATTAAGCAAGTGTTTAAGAAAATTAAATAAAATAAATGGAATTTGCTTCGGGCTTGCTTCTATAGATTCAGAAAATGATAAAAAAATTGTTTTAGAAAGAATAAAAAAAGGCAAGATCGGAAAGTTGTTAGGAAAGGAAGTAAAAATCATTCTTTTAAATGATACGGAAATTATACTTTCTGCAGCAAATTTAGAGAATGGAGTTGCAGTAATTGGTGGCACCGGATCAAATTTTCTTGGAGTGAATAAAGATAAAAAAGCGTGGGCAGGCGGATTAGAATATATTCTTGCTGACGAAGGTAGCGCATTCGATATTGGGCAAAGGGTATTGAGAGCAGCTTTAAGAAGCTACGATGGAAGAGGAAGGAAAACATTGTTAGAAAAGCTTGTGATGAAAAAAGCTAGGATAAGAAATATGAGAGAGATTAAAGATGTTGTTTATAAAGAAAAGATGAAGTCAATTGTTGCAAGTTTTGCCCCACTTGCAGAGATTGCAGCAGAAAAAGGAGATGCTATTGCTAAAAAAATATTGAAAGATTGTGCAAAAGAATATATTATTGGAATAAAAGCCGTTGCAAAAAAGGTTGAGCTTAGAGGTGATTTTAAGATTGTGCTTGTTGGAAGCGTATTCAATTCAAAGATTATTTTTAACGAGCTGAATAAGATTTTTAGAAATAGAATAATTAGATTAAAAGATCCTTCAATTGGTGCTGCAAGGATTGCAAAGAAAATTTATTTCGAGAATTTAGAAAATAATAAAAGATAAGGAATGAGATAGCATGATCGAGATAGAAAAATCTTTATATGAATTTCCTGAAATGATGAAAAAATCATTAGAAAAAGAAATAGATGTTAAAATTGAAAAAAGACCAAAAGAAGTAGTAATTTCTGGAATGGGCGGTTCTGCAATAAGCGGCGATATTTTAATAGATCTAATAAAAGATAAAATAGAAATCCCTATAGAGGTTTGTAGAGATTATAATCTTCCAAATTTTGTAAAAGAGGATTCTTTAGTCGTTGCAATTTCCTATTCTGGAAATACAGAAGAAACAATTAGTTGTTTTAAGCAGGCAATAAAGAAGAGAGCAAATATTTTTTGCATAACTTCTAATGGAATTTTAGAAAATCTTTGCAAAAAATATAAAATACCATTAATAAAAATACCTGGTAATCTAAAACCAAGAGCTGCATTTCCTTATATCTTTTTATCTCTATTAAAAATAATTGATAGCTTTGAAAAAGAACTTGTGATCTTTGATGGAATTAATGAGGCAATTAAAGTTGTAGAAAAAATAAGAGAGCGGAACTTTGATAAAGAAAAGAAGGAATTGAAGCAGGAGGGCGAGCTTTACGAGCTTGCTAAACTTGTTTATAAAAAGGAAGCGATTTTAATATATTCTCCCGAGTATTTAAAAGGCATTGCAACAAGGATTAAAACACAGATAAATGAGAATAGCAAGATGCTTTCCTGGTTTTCTTTACTTCCAGAATTAAATCATAACGAGCTTTCTGGTTGGCAAGAAGTTAGGAAAAGCAATTTTGCTGTGATTTTTTTGAGAGATAAGGAAGAGAGTAAAAGTATTAGAAAAAGAATTGAATATACTAAAGAGATTTTGAAAAGCAAAGCTACAATAAAAGATATCTGGAGCATTGGAAAAGAAAGAGTTACAAGAATATTTTCTTTGCTATATCAAGGAGATATCCTTAGCTTGCATATTGGAAAGATGAGAAAGGTTAATATTGATGAAGTTCCATTACAAGAGAGAATAAAGGAAATTTTAAGGCGAGATTAGAAATTTGTGGAAAAGTAAAAATAGCTATCAAATCCCACTTTAGGTTTAATCACCGAAAGGTTTAAATATTTTTATTTGATAGAATTTAATTTAGCTATTAGTTTAGATATATTTGCAAAAATATATTTTGTTTAATATATCTTCCAATCGCAGGTGTTAACTTGATCGAGATATTAGATAACGAGCTTGTACCTAAGCATGAAATTCTGAGCAAAGAAGAAGAGGAGGAGTTGCTAAAAAAATATAATACTACTAAAAAACATCTGCCAAAGATACTAGCAACAGATCCAATAGTAAAGTTGATTGGAGCAAAGAAAGGAGATATTATAAGAATAACAAGAAAATCTCCAATTGCAGGAGAATATTATTATTACAGGGTTGTTGTTTAATTTACAAACTTATAGTGATTATTATGCCAAAATTAGAAGAAGATATTATGCTTAAAGAAAAGCTTCTAGAAAATTATAGAGTATTATTAAAGGCGTTCAAGGAAGAGTATGGATTTGTAAGGCATCAAATAGATTCTTTCAACGAATTCGTAAATTATAGACTACAAAATATAATAGATAGCATAAAGGAAATTCAGTTAGAAACTGAAGCAGGAGATTTTAGAATAAGGTTAGGAAAAGTAAGGGTAGAATCCCCATGTATAAAAGAGGCTGACGGTGCAATAAGACAGATAACACCAATGGAGGCAAGAATCAGAAATCTTACATATGCTTCTCCAATTATAGTAGAGATGATACCTGTAATAAATGGCGTGGAGCAAGAAAAACAAGAAGTAAAAATAGGAGAGCTTCCTATTATGGTAAAGAGCGAGAAATGTGTTTTAAGTAAACTAAGCAGGGAAGAGCTTATAAAACTTGGTGAAGATCCAGATGATCCTGGTGGCTATTTCATAATAAATGGTACTGAAAGAGTAGTTGTAATGAGTGAACAAATTCTTTCAAACCTACCAATCATTGAAAAAAGAAAAGATGTTGAAATAGCAAGAATAAATTCTGAGCGAGCAGGCTTTGTTCAAATGCATCTTATAGAAAGAAGGGGCGATATTCTTTATATTTCTTTTGCTAATGTAAAGAAGTTACCTTTAATAATACTTTTAAGAGCTCTAGGAATGGAAACAGATAAAGAAATAATAGATTTAATCTCGCCTACAAAAGCTATGGAGGAATATCTTTATTATAATCTTTTAGAGTTTGATGTTAAAACGTCAGAGGAAGCGAAAATATATATAGCTAAAAAATTACATATTACGCAAGAAAGGATAAGCAGAGTGAATGAAATTCTTGATAATTACCTACTACCTCATATAGGGCAAGATAAGAAAAATAGAATGGAAAAAGCGATTTATCTTTGCCTTGTTGCTGCAAAGCTTCTAGCCCTAGCAGCAGGAGAGATTGAAAAACAAGATATTGACCACTATGGGAACAAGAGGATAAAATGTGTAGGTGACTTTCTCGAAACTCTTATAAGATCTATTCTTTTAGGAAAGTATGGATTAATAACAAGAATAATATATAGATATCAAAGAATGTCAAAGCGTGGAAAAATACCTTCTCTTCAATCTATCGTCGAAGGAGGTTATCTGACAAGCAGATTAATATCTCACATGGCTACAGGACAATGGGTAGGAGGATTAACAGGCATATGTCAGCGATTAGAAAGGACAAATTGGATAAGAGCAATAGATCATATGCGTAATGTTGTTTCTCCATTATCATCTTCTCAGGAACACTTTAAAGCAAGAGCTTTACATCCCACTCAGTTCGGAAGACTTTGTGCAGAGGAGACACCAGAAGGAGTAAACATTGGTTTGAGAAAATACCTTGCAGTATTTGCTGTGGTTTCTAAAACAGCAACCAAAGAAGATATAAACGCAATATATGAAATAGTTCGTGATGAAAAAGGAAGCGTCCCAATATTTCTAAATGGTAGATTAATAGGTCGTACATCTAGACCAAAAGAACTTGTAGAAAAGATAAGACAAAAAAGAAGGATGGGGCTGATAAGTCCTTATATCGGAGTTTCTTGGTTAGAAGAGCTTAACGAGATAAGAATAAATTGTGATTCAGGAAGATTGATGCGACCACTTATAATAGTAGAGGATATGAAACCGAAATTAACCGATAAGCATATCGAACTTTTAAAAGAGAAAAAGTTAAAATGGAGCGATTTATTAAGCCAAGGAGTAATAGAGTACCTTGATGCCGAAGAAGAGGAAAATGCATTAGTAGCTATTTGGCCATGGGAAATTTCTAAGAAACACACTCATCTTGAAATAAATCCAGGTACAATGCTCGGAATTTCTGCAAATCTAATACCTTATCCAAATCATGATAGAGGAGATAGAGTAAATATTGGGGCAAAGATGAGCGGACAAAGTCTAGGACTTTATGCTTCGAACTTTTTGCTCCGTACAGATACTAAAGCAGATATATTGATATATCCACAAAAACCATTGGTTTCTACTGTTGTTGGAAAAGAGAGTTACATAAATAAATATCCACATGGCCAAAATGTAGTTGTGGCTTTGATGAGCTTCTATGGTTATAACATGGAGGATGCAATAATAATAAATAAGGCATCTATAGAACGTGGCCTAGGAAGAAGTATTTTCTTTAGAACTTATGAGACAGAAGAAAGAAAATATTGGGCGATTGAAAGAGATGAAATAAGAATTCCACCAAAAGGTATTAGGGGCTATAGACAAGAGGAAAGTTATCGTTGGCTTGATGAAGATGGAATAGTAAACCCTGAAACAAGCGTTAATGAAGACGAGGTTCTAATAGGAAAAACCTCGCCGCTCAGATTTTTCGGTCCAGTTGAAAGCTTTTTGTTAGAAACGCAAAATAGATACGAAACCTCTGAAACCGTTCGCCATGGCGAGAAAGGAATTGTGGATAAAGTAATAATTACCGAATCAATAGATGGAAATAAATTAGTAAAAGTAACTCTGAGAGAGCAAAGGATTCCAGAACTAGGAGATAAGTTTGCAACAAGACATGGACAAAAAGGAGTTATAGCTTTAATAGTTCCTCCTGAAGATATGCCGTACACAAAAGAAGGAATTACCCCAGATATAATTGTTAATCCTCATTCGATACCATCAAGAATGACATTAGGACAGCTTTTAGAGATTCTTGGAGCAAAAGTTGCTGCTATTTATTGCGAGGATGTTGATGGTAGCGTATTTATGAAGAGTTGCGAAAAAGAGCTAAGAGAAAAGTTAAAAAAGGCAGGTTATTTAGAAGATTGTACCGAAGTTATGAGACATGGGGTTACCGGCGAGCAATTCTCTCAAAGAATTACTATAGGGCCGATTTATTATCAAAAGCTCCATCATATGGTTGCAAATAAGATTCAGGTAAGAGCAAGAGGACCAGTTACTCTATTAACAAAGCAACCAACAGAAGGAAGAGCAAAGCATGGTGGATTAAGATTAGGAGAGATGGAAAAAGATTGTTTAATAGCGCATGGCGCAGCTTTATTGCTAAAAGAAAGGTTTTCTTCAGACAAGGCAATAATACCTGTTTGCTCTAAATGTGGTTTAGTTGCAATTCAAGATTTTGCAAAAGGTAAAAAATATTGTCCAGTTTGTAAAAAGAGTAGGATAGTAGATGTTGAAATGAGTTACGCATTTAATTTAATGCTGAACGAGCTTAAGTGCATGGGAATTTATCCAAAAATAATCATCAAAGGTGAAGAAGAATGATAGAAGGAATAGAATTTGGATTGCTTTCGCCAGCACTTATAAAAAAGATGGCAAGTTGTGAAATTACTAAACCAGAGCTTTATGATGCAGACGGATTTCCTGTAGAAGGTGGTCTCAGAGATTTGCGCTTAGGAGTTATTGATCCAGGAATGAGATGTAGAGTATGCAATGGAAGAATAGGAGAATGTTTAGGCCACTTTGGCTACCTAGAGCTTGCAAAACCTGTTATAAATCCTTTATATGCAAAAAGAATTTATAAGATTCTTAAGCTTACATGTAGAAAGTGTGGCAGAGTTTTGGTCGATGAGAGTGGTAAATTTGATGAAAATATAAAAGTTGTTAAATGTCCTCATTGTGGAGAAAAGCAAAAAGAGATAGTTTTTGAAAAACCACTAACGATAATGGAAGGAGATAAGAGATTGACACCTGAAGAGATAAGAGAAAGATTAGAAAAAATACCTGATGAAGATTTAGAAATTTTAAAGATAAAAGGAGGAAGACCAGAATGGCTTGTTTTAACTGTTTTGCCAATACCTCCTGTAACAGTAAGACCTTCAATAACATTTGAAACAGGAGGAAAGAGCGAAGATGACCTAACGCACAAGCTAGTTGATATTGTAAGAATAAACGATAGATTAAAGAAAAATATTGAGTTAGGAGCTCCAGAATTTATAATTAATGATATATGGGAGTTATTACAATATCACGTCGCTACCTATATAGATAATGAACTCCCAGGAATACCTCCTGCAAGGCATCGCAGCGGAAGAGCACTAAAAACTCTTATACAAAGATTAGAAAAGAAAGAAGGAAGATTTAGAGGAAATCTTACAGGAAAAAGAGTGAATTTTGCAGCTAGAAGTGTAATTTCTCCAGATCCAATGATTGGAATAAATGAAGTAGGTGTTCCATTAGTTGTAGCAAAAGAGCTTACAATTCCTGTAATAGTTACTAAGGATAACATTGAAGAAATTAGGAAGTATGTTTTGAATGGAAGTAATTATCCAGGAGCAAATTATGTAATAAGGCCAGATGGTCTGAGAAAGAAAATAACAGAAGAAAACAAAGAGGAAATTGCAAAAGAGCTTACTGAAGGTTATATTGTAGAAAGACATCTTATTAATGGCGACATTGGAATTTTCAATCGTCAGCCTTCACTACATCGCATGTCTATGATGGCTCATTATGTTCGAGTAACTCCGTGGAAGACATTTACACTTAATCTTCCTACTACAATTCCTTATAATGCAGATTTTGATGGCGACGAGATGAACTTCCATGTTCCGCAAACAGAAGAGGCGAGAGTTGAAGCAGAGGAATTAATGGTTGTAGAAAAACATATAAGATCACCTCGTTATGGTAAGCCAGTAATCGCACTTAAGCATGATCATATCTCTGGGCTTTATTTATTAACAAAAGAAAAGAAGCTAAGTAAAAAAGAAGTTACGCAATTACTATTAGCTGCCTTTGGACACGAATATGTATTAAAGATGAAAGATGAAATAAGAGAGATGAGCGGAAAAGAATTATTTTCTCTTATTCTCCCAAGCGATTTGAATATAGAATTCAAATCTGCTGCCGGTGTTGGAACAGAAGACGAGATTGTAGTTATAAAAAATGGAAAATTAATAAAAGGAGTTATAGATGAGAATGCAGTTGGAGAGCAGAAAGGAAAGCTGCTAAGTAAGATAGAATACCAATTTGGTCATGAAGAAGCTAAGAAATTCTTAGAATCTGCTTCAAGAATGGCATTAGAATATCTATCTATGAAAGGTTTTACAATTTCTCTTGCCGACTCAGATATTTCAGAAAATGCGAAGAATAGAATAGAAAAGATTTGTAAAGAAAAGGAAGAGGAGTTTGAAGCTAAGAGAGCAATGATTGATGAAGACACAATATTATCCTTTGGAAGTGAAATAGTAAATAGTGTAAGCAAAATTATAAAAGAAGAGATTAAAGATAATAACGTTGTTCACATGGCAAAAAGCGGAGCAAGAGGAAGCTATGTAACAATAACGCAAATGTCAGGAATAGTTGGACAAAAGGTAATAGAAGGAAGGATTATTGACAGAGGATATATAAATAGAACAACAAGTCATTTTGAAAAAGGAAAGAAGAATCTTCGTGGTTATGGTTTCGTTTTTGGAAACTATAAAGATGGCTTAGATCCAATAGGATTTTTCTTTGATGCCGCATCTTCAAGAGAGAATCTAATGGATAAATCACTTCAAACAAGACATAGTGGCTACATGGAAAGAAGATTAGTAAATACCTTGCAAGATTTATACGTAGATGAAGATCTAACTGTGAAGGATTCACATGGAATGATAATTCAGTTTCTTGCAGGAGAGGATGGGTTAGACCCATGGAAATCAGAAAGTGGAAAGCTTTTGATAGAGGACTTTATTTTTGAGAAAGAGTTTGACAAGGACTTATTGGAAAAAGCTAGCAAAATAGAGATTCCTAAAAAGATAATGGAAGATTTCGAAGAATATTGTAGAAAGAAAAATATTAGCGATAGTAAAAAAGATGAATATCTAAAGAAATTAAAATTATTCTACCTCACAAGGAGATATGAGCCATGGGAAGCGATAGGAATAGTTGCTGCGCAAAGCATTTCTGAGCCAGCAACACAAATGACAATGAGAAGCTACACATTAGCTTCTTTAGTAGGAAGGTTAGTAAAAGTAGTGCAAGGTCTTCCAAAATTAATAGAGGTTTTTGATTTAAGAAAGGCATTCGAGAAATCTATGACGATCTACTTAAAAGAAAATAATAAGGAAGTTGCAACTAAGATTGCAAAAGAGATTGAAGAAAGAAGTATAGAGGATATAGTAAAAACTACATGGTTAGATTTATTTAACATGCAAATAGGTATGGAATTTGAAACTGTAGCGCAAGCAGAAAAGATAAAGGATATATTGGAAAAGTATGGTGAAGTCGCTAGAAGGGAAAATACAATTACAATAAAAATTAATGCAAAGGATATAAGAAATCTTAGAAAAATAAAGGAAAAGATATTAAAAACAAAGATAAGTGGCGTTGAAGGAATAAAAAGGGCAGTTGTAACTAAGATTGGCGATGAATGGATAATAAGAACAGAGGGATCTAACCTTAGAGAAATTCTTGAAAAGTATAGTAAATATATAGATACAAAAAGAACAACGACTGATGATATAATGGAAATTTACGAAATCTTTGGCATAGAAGCAGCAAGAAATGCTATTGCAAGAGAAGTTAAGAAAACATTAGATGAACAGGGCCTAGAAGTAGATATTAGACACATACTTTTGGTTGCTGACATAATGTGCTTTGATGGAAAACCAAAACCAATTGGAAGATATGGAGTTGCGGGAGCAAAGCCAAGCGTTTTGGCAAGAGCAAATTTCGAGGAAACAAAGAAACATCTATCCATGGGAGCTTTCTATGGAGTAAGAGATGAGTTGAAAGGAGTTGTAGAAAATGTAATGATAGGCAAGATTGTGCCAGTTGGTACTGGTAATGTAAAGCTTTTGCTAGACTTAGAAAAAATCAAAAAGTTGAAAGAAAAATAAACGAATTTGAAAGATTTTGCATCTATCTTTTATTATTTTTTTATTATTACACTGAGTTATACTTCTGCAATCATAAAAATTTTATTTTTTATATTTTCTATTCCAATCTATCTCTGAATATTTTATAGATATTTTCGAATGTAACTTTTCTTATCATTTTTTCATTCATTCCTATGCTCGGAAGTAGATCATTGACAATGATAGAGTAGAGTATTAAAGAAGGATATCCTGAAAGGTGGGGATAAAATAGTTTTTCTATTAACGCATGTGGAGCATGGTCACTTTCTATCCAATCTATCAAACCATTTTTAAGGTATCTTCTAAGAGCGATAACATCCTTAATGCCTCTTAATGGTGGATTTGTTTTATATAGCAGACCGTTACCCTCTTTTAACTTTCTATCACTCCATAA
This sequence comes from Candidatus Aenigmatarchaeota archaeon, assembly GCA_039000375.1. Taxonomy (GTDB): domain Archaea; phylum Aenigmatarchaeota; class Aenigmatarchaeia; order GW2011-AR5; family JAHLMP01; genus JAHLMP01. Next base: position 18,424 of record JAWBTS010000006.1, read on the forward strand.
AATATGATGAGGAGTAACCCCACATGTAATTCTAATCGATTTTCTCTCCTTTTTAACTAATTCTACACCTTCCTTAGTAGATATATGACATATATGAAGAATTCCTTTAAAATTATATTTTTTTGCAAATCTTATTTGATCTTTGATCGCTTCAATTTCTGAAATTTTTGGTCTAGCAATAGCATGAGATATAGGTTTTTCTGGATTCCACAAATCTTTTTTGATAAAAACAGCTTTTTCACAATGCAAAGCAAGCACACCGCGATAATCATTCTCAGATAATATTTTATATATAAATTCTTGATCTCTTTCTTTAGGTACGTAGATATTTTTCTCTACTTTTTTCGAAGAGCTAGAATCTATTGTTGCATAAAGTTTTAATCCGACAACATTTCTAAACTCTTTATAACATTTTATCGCTTCTTTTAATTGCTTTTCATTTGGCGTTGCAGCAATATAAACAAAGTAATCTTTTCTTCTTTCTTTTGGTACAAGTTTTAATCTATTCAGCAATTCTTTTTTACCTAGAAGAGGAGGTTTGGTATTGGGCATGTCAAATATTTTTTCTATTCCCTGCTTTTTTGCAATCTCAAAAACATGTTTTATAGTTTCTTTATAGCTTTCTTCTCCATCTCTACAATGAACATGAGGATCAATCATAATCTACACCTCTTAACATTTATGCTTCTTAATGTCAATCTATTCTATAATTTTCATATTCATCTATCATTTTCATGAAGGGACCCTCAACACAGGTTCTTAATCCTTTTTCATTGGCACATCTTCCACAAATGCCAATACCACATCTTGTAATATGATCAAAAGAAAGGTATATTCTTTCTTTTGGAGAGATTTCAAGCTCTTTTGGTAAAAGTGCTTCTATCATCTCCTTTTTTCCACAATTAAAGAAGTAGCAACCTTTTCTTATGCAAGACTTTATTTCATCGAATAACTGAGTAATCAAGCCTTTATAACCAACACTTCCATCCTCAGTTGCAACAAAAACATCGCCAAACTCTTTTAATTTTTCCAAAAGAATCAAATGATCCTTATCTCTAGCTCCAAGTAATAGAGTAAGATTAATGGAATTTTTGCTTAGCTCCTTAGCAAGCAAATATATACCAGCTATGCCAACACCGCCTGCAACTATAGTAGCTTCCTTAGATATATCAATCTCTTTTAAATCTATATAGCTTCCATAAGGTCCTCTTATATATACTTCATCGCCAACTTCAAGATCTTCTACAATCTTAGTTGTAACTAAACCTCTTTTTAGTATCGCTAATTTTAACGGTTCATTATCTACCACTGAAAAAGGTTTTTCACCAACATCTGGAATCCATAGAAAGACAAATTGGCCTGGTTTAGCATGAATAGATATATCAAAACTTAACAACACAAGATCTTTCGAAGCTTTTATCTTTTCCACGATCTTTGCTTTTCTATATCTCATATCTACATTTTTTAGCAAAGACTCAGCATAATTTTTTCCATTCTCTAAATCAAAAACTAATAATGAAAAATATTTTCTAATTTCAGATTCTTTCAATCCTTCTAAAGCGCTGCCTATTCCAAAAAAGTCTGCACCAGCTCTTTCAAAGCTTATAATATCAGAAGCGTTTCTTATTCCTCCCATTCCAATAATTTTGAAATTATTTCCAAGTTTTATTCTAATTTTGTATATTGCTTCTAATGCAAGATGTTTTATAATATTTCCAGAAATTCCTCCATACTTATGAGAGAGTATAGGGTAACCATCTATTTCTTCTACATAATTGCCTATTGTATTTATAGCAGAAATACCATAAGCACCAGCTTTTATTGCTTGTTCCGCAAAATATTCTATTCTTTCATAACCAAGCTTTACAAAGATAGGTTTTCTAAAATTCTTTGCTACATGTTTTGTTATTTCATACACTATAAAATTTTTTTCTTTCAAATCATTTTTTATCAATTCTTTTCCAAAACCTTTTTTCGTTGGACAGGAAAGATTAAGTTCAATACCATCTACGTATTCTTCTAAGCTTTTGGCAATTTCTACGAATTCTTCCTTATTTCTTCCCGCTATAGAGACAAGCAAAAACTTATTGTTTGGAATACTAACGCTTTTTATCATTTCAATAAATTTATCTACTCCTGGATTTTCCAATCCAACTGCATTAATAAAGCCCAAATGTAAATCAGGAGTATCGTAGTTTAGATAAATCTTCGCAAGTATGGGTTCTCTATTTCCTTCACATTTTTCAAGTGTTATTGTTTTTGTCGTTATGATTCCCAATTCTGGAATTATCTTTAAAAATCTCTTAATTGTTGAAACCTGGGTAGTAATTATTCCTGATGGAATAGTAAATGGCATCACTTGCTTATCTCCTATATTTTTTCTTCTAATCTTCATTTAATCCTCCATTTGATTTTTGAAAATTTTCAATAGCTTAGCAGCTCTTCTTCTAATCTTCTTATATCTTCTATCTTTCTTTTGCTGTCATATATGCTCCTTCCAGCAATAATATGTAGATCTACTGAAGAATCTAAGTTAGCATATTTATTTCGTAGCACATCATTTAGTGCTTTAATACTACCTCCTTGAGCTCCTATTCCAGTAGCATAATAAGTTAATGAAATATCTTCTCCTAACAATTCTCTTGTGAGTTTTTCTACAAATTCTGGCTGATTGCCAGGAATCACGAAGTTATATATTCCTGCTTCGGCAGCTATTCTATATACTTCCAAAAGTTTATTATCATCTATATATCCATGATCATTCAAAGTAAAGCCACGATGAGTCATTTTTCCTCCTATTATCAATGGCAATTCATTCTCAAGTGAATGATATATGAATGCTCTTGCCGTTTCACTTCCGCTTAATGGAAATACTATTAGAGCGTCTACGCCAGCTTTTTTACAAACTCTTACAAGCTTTTTACTCATTTCTGGAATGTCACTACCAGCTTTCTGGTGATCGTAGATTATAGGTTTTTCACTTCTACTTTTCATTTTATCTACAATTCTCTCTAATCCATATCTTACAGCAAGTGGAGATCCTATCTTATATCCGCCTATGATATCTAAAGAATCTATCTCCTTAACTAGATTTTCTAAATCTTCTATTTCTTCAAAATCGCATGCGGGGATTATACTTCTTCTCTTATTTATTATTTTTCTTTTGGAGACATCTCTATCATCACTTTTCATTGTTCTTAGTATCTTTTCTTTTGCTTCTTTTGTTCCATAAGCTCTTAGATAGCTTGCTATTCTTTTAGCTTCTTCGTATTTTCTTTGAGACATGAGATAATCATATAAATCCGTTGTATTCACTAATGCGAATACTTTACTTTTTGTTCTTTCTTCATAAGCTTTTTTAGCGTCTAGACCATCTAAGCCGACTTCTTCCCTATTAAAAGCTATTAGTAATATCGGTACTTCTAAATTTCCCATCGATTTTAGAAACTCATAAGTTTCGTATTTTGTATCCCCACTTGTTATAACATCGTCAACAACAATAATCACATCATCATCACTCGGAACCTTTCCTACTATATCCTTTATTTTTTCCTCTTTTTTACCTGTTACTTCTCCATATTCTTTTGGTTTTTTTCGAGTATAAAAAAATGGATTACCTTTATGTATGGCAAGTGCTATTGCAATAGGAATAGCTTTTTCAGGAATCCCATAAAATATAATTTTTTCATCGCTTAGGCCAAAATTTTGAAGGGCTTCGTCCAATAATTGTGAATAGAATTCAGCTAGTCTTAATAATTCTTTTCCGCTATTAATTTCTCCGATATTAATAAAATAAGGAGAGAGTCTCCCACTTTTTAGGCTATAATGTTCTCCATCTTTTGAAAAAGATATAGCTCCACGAGAAATTAAAAAATCTATAAAATTTTCTTTCGTTATTTTATCCATTTCATCACCTCTTTAAATTTCTATACATTTTCCTCAAAGATTATAATTTCAAGTGAATAATTCTTCAAAGTCTTCTTTTTCAAAAATTCTTTCACAATAAAAGCATCTAAGCTTTATAGGCTCTCTTTTTTCCACAATAAATTTTGTAGAGACATCTTTTTCCATTCTAGTTATACAATTACGGTTAGGACAACTAACAATGTTTACTAGAATGTTTGGAAGAGTTGCTTTTTTCTTTTCCACAACTTTCCAATTCTTTATTATGTTTATTGTCGCATTTGGAGCAATTAATGCAATCTTATCTATATCTTTTTGTAATAGTTCTTTATCTGCAATCTTCAATATATCCTTTCTTCCTAACTTCTTACTTTCTACATTTGTAAGCAGTATACAAGTCTCTTCTTTCAGATTTAATAGCTTGTAAATCTTCATACCTTTTCCTCTTTCTATATGATCGATTACAGTTCCATTTTCTATCTTTCTTACTAATAGATTTTCATTTTCTTTATTCATTTTCCATCACATAACAAATACAAGCCATTCTTATCGGAACTCCGTATGCAACCTGTTGATAATATTTTGCAATAGGTAAGAAATCGATCATCAAGTCTATTTCATTTGTCTTTGGAAGCGGATGCAATAAAATCACATCACTTTTTGCATACTCAAGAAGCTCAGGCGTAACTTTATATGCCTTTGCCATCTTTTCTGCTTCAAAAGCATCAGAAAAGCGCTCTTTCTGTAATCTGCAAACATAGATAACATCAGCACTTTTTATCCCTTCTTTAGCATCGTTACTCGAATATATCTCAGCATCAAATTTTTCTTTAACCTCTTCAATAATTCCTTTATCCATTTCTAAACCTGGCGGAGAAACAAGTGTAATTTTAGCATTAAACATTGCTAACCCATATAATAATGACCGCATTACTCTCCCATGTTTTAAATCTCCAAACAAGGTAACATTTAGATTGGAGATATCACCTTTCAACTTCTTCATAGTGTACAAATCTAATAGTGTTTGCGTGGGATGTTGATTACCACCATCGCCTGCATTTATTACAGGTTTTTCACTAACTTCTGCTGCGAATCTTGCTGCACCTTCTGCAAAATGTCTTATTACAATTATATCACAATATTTTTCAACAACTTTTATCATGTCTTTTAAACTCTCACCTTTTGCTATAGAACTTGACTCTATACTTTCAAATCCTATTGTTTCTCCGCCAAGCTTTTTCATAGCCGTCTCAAAAGATAGTTTTGTTCTTGTGCTCGGTTCAAAGAATAGTAAAGAAAGCACCTTTCCTTTCATTATCTCCAAGATTTTTACTCTTTCAATCATCTTTTCTATTTTTTCTGCCAGCTCGAATATCTTTTCTATTTCTTCTTTATTCATATCTCTTATCGAAATTATATCTCTGCTAATAAAAACACCCCCAGCTAGTTTTAAGATTGCTTGAAAAAATAGCAAAATAGACTATAGATTTAGAGATTAGATTTAGAAATTTAGAAGAAAGATCTCTTATCCAATTGCGATTTTTATCAATAAAACTCCAAAATCTTTTGTAAAAAACAAAATACCGAGAAAGAAAATAGTAAAATGTA
>JAWBTS010000007.1:0-23870 GCA_039000375.1 Candidatus Aenigmatarchaeota archaeon
TTGATAGTGCATCATTAATTCTTCTTCCATAAAGAGAATGAAAAACTATGTATTTTCTTCTTTCCAAATCATAAGTTTTTTCTATCAAAATATTTTTAGAAGGAATATGCTTACAATAAAGCCACTGCTCTAAAAAGTAATGATATATAATATTTGCAGAATTTTCATCTATAGGATAGTTTCTTAAAAGCCATGAAATTACCTTATCTTTCTTCTCATTCTTCTCTAAGAATCTTCTCATTCTTTCTCTAAATTTTTGAATCTCTAATGCTAAATCAAAGTTTAATGGTAATAACTCTGAAAACCAATTAGGAATTGTTGGATTTGCTTCCTTAGGCAATGGTTCTACATAGCATCTCATACCTCTAGAGTAGAGAAACATATATGGCTTTCCGCCAAGTAAAAAGATATCGCCTTTTCTTAATCTTTCCAAAAAATCTTCTTCTATATCACCAATATATTTTCCATCTCTAGAATAAACGTCTATGCTAACCTCATCTGGAATTGCTCCTAGATTAAGAAAATAAATAATTCTTGTGTACTTTCCTCTTCTTCCAAAAACTTCATCTTTCTCATCAAACCAAATCTTACCATATACAGAACGATCTTCCAGAGAAGCATAATGACCTGCTAAATAGTGAAGCAATTTTATAAAATCATTTTTATCTAAATCATGATAACAATAACTTCTTCTTATAACCTTCAAAGCTTCATCAACTTTCCATTTCTTTTCTAATGCCATTCCAACAATATGTTGAGAAAGTATATCCAAAGGATTTTTAACTATTTCAAATCTATCTAAAAATCTTTCTTTTACACATCTTAACATTACACTACATTCTATAAGATCGTCACGATCTAAAACTATAATTCTTCCTTTTGCAACATCTTTAAAACCGTGACCACTTCTTCCAATCCTTTGCACAGCTCTTGTAACACTTTTTGGAGAGCCGATCTGAACAACCAAATCTATATATCCAATATCTATACCAAGCTCTAATGAAGTTGATGAAATTACCGCTTTTAACTTTCCATTCTTTAATCGATCTTCAACATCTAAACGAATATCCCTGGATAAAGAGCCGTGATGAGCAGCTATCTCGCTATCCCTATAGCCAAATTTTTCTTTTAATGCATGCACAACTCGCTCAGTTGCAGATCGCGTATTAGTAAAAACTAAAGTAGTAGTGTGCGACTTTATTAGCTCATCTAACTTTTTATATAAAGCATTGTTGCATTCTTCTGCACTAGCCTTAAATGAGGCTGGAAAAATTACAGCAACATCCATTTTCTTTTTCCATGTGACATCAACAATAAAACATTTTCTTAATCTTCCTTTATTATCATATCCTACTAAGAATTTTGCAGCCTCTTCTAATGGATGCAATGTAGCTCCAAGTCCTATTCTTATTGGCTCTTTTTTAATCTTTTCTACTAATCTTTCTAATGCTAAGCTTAGCAAAACTCCTCGCTTATTGTTTGCGAGCTCATGAATCTCGTCAATAATTATCCATTTTACATTGCCTAAGTGTTCTGAAAATTTTGGAGAATTTAAAATTATTGCTAAAGATTCTGGAGTAGTTATTAATATATGAGGTCTTTTTCTAAGCATCTCTTGCTTTTTATGTGGTTTTACATCTCCACTTCTCACATTAACCCTTATCTCAGGGATTTCTATGCCTTTGTTCTTTGCAAGCATTGTTATCTCTCTTATAGGCATAAGCAAGTTTTTTTGAATATCGTTCAGCAAAGCCTTTAGAGGACTTACATAGATAGCGTAAATGCTATTTTCTAATCTTCCTTTCTTTGCTAATATGAACAATTCAGATATTATAGTCAAAAACCCTGAAAGTGTTTTGCCTGTACCTGTTGGAGATGCTATTAGAACGTTTTTTCCTTCATGAATTAACTTAAAGGAATATTGCTGAGGTGGTGTTAACTCTTCAAACTTATTTTCAAACCATTCTCTTACTATGCCATCTAAACAAGACAGGCTCTCTTCTCTACTAAATGGTTTTTTTATAAATTTTATTGACATATTACAACAAAAATCAAGGAAAGTTAAAATTAATGAAAAATATGGTTTTAAATATCTTTAAAAACATTTAAATATGCAAGTATTAAATTAAAAAAGAAATTTTGTTGTTTTAGTTTTTCAAAAGGGTGAATTGATTTGGAAAGACCAATCGACGTTTTGAATAACGCAAAAGGTAAGCGAGTTTTAGTGAAATTAAAAAATGGAATAGAAATTTCAGGAATTTTGCAAGCAATGGATTTGCACTTAAACATGTGGTTGAACGATGCGGAGCAAATCACAAACAAAGAAAAAACGACACTTGGAACAGTGCTTGTAAGAGGAGACAACATACTATACGCGTCACCAGAGTAAAAAAATAATTAAAAAAGATTAACTCGAAAAAGAAAAGGGCTTTTTATTTAGTTTAAAATAGAGATAGTGAGATTTATATGAAAGGTACGCCATCATTTGGAAAGCATAACAAAATAATTCATATAAGATGCAGAAGGTGTGGAAATCACTCATATAACATAAAAAAGAGTGTTTGCGCAAAGTGTGGTTTTGGGAGAAGTAGCAAAATAAGAAAATATAGTTGGAAATGGAAGAAGCCAAACAAAAAAGAAAGAATAAAATAAAAAATTATAAAATTAAAATTCTTAATATATCCTTTGATGGGTCCGTAGCTCAGCTTGGTAGAGCAACTGGCTCTTAACCAGTAGGTCGCGGGTTCGAATCTTTATTGAGAAAATCCCGTCGGGCCCATCATATTTAACAATTGTGTTATTATGGAAGAATCTATTTTGTTAAACTTGGTGTTAAAAGAGATTGAAAAGATTAAAGAAAAAATAAAAAACAAAAAGATATTGTTGCAATTGCCTGAAGGATTAAAGTATAGTGCGCTAAAAATTATTGACGCTCTAAGGGATATTGGTTGCGAGGTAATATTTTCTGGAGAGCCTTGCTATGGTGCCTGCGATATTAGAGATTACGAAGCCAACTTGCTAGGATGCGACATTATATTACATATTGGACATAAAAAGTTTTACAGAAAAATAGAAACAAAAGTTCCAGTAATTTATATTCCAATAGATTTGAAGATTGGATACGAGAAGAATGAGCTAAGAAATATAAAGGAAAAAAGAGTTGGAATTATTTCTACTGTGCAACATATAAAAATGATAAAAAATGTTGCTAAGGATCTTGAAAAAATCGGAAAAAAAGTGGTAATTGGCGGGGATATACTTGGATGTAATATTGAAAAAGCGAAAAAAATAAATGAAGATATTGATTGCTTTTTATTTGTTGGTTCTGGAAAATTTCATGCAATTAGCTTGCTAAAACTTAAAAAGCCTGTTTATATTTTAGATTTAGAGAGGAATAAAGTATATAGACTAGAAGATGATTTAAAATTTGAAAGAAAACTTATATTAAAATTTGAAAAGTTTGAAAAAGCTAATACCATTGGCATTCTTCTAAGCTCAAAGCCAGGACAGTTTTATAGAAATTATAAGTTTCTAAATGAAATAAAAGAGAGGATTGAAAAACAAGGAAAGAAAGTTTATATCATAATCTTTGATAGAATAACACAGGAAAATCTAGAAGGATTAAAAATAGATTTTTTCATAAATACTGCTTGCCCTAGAATATGCGAAGATTATTTTAAAAGACCTATAATAAATATAGATGAATTTTTATTCTTGAGCTCTAGAGAAAAATATAAAAGTGTATGAGAGTATCTAAAAAATAATTTTAAAAGATTAGGAGAAAACTTTATAATATTTTTTATACCTAATAAAATAAAATTTTAAAAGTAAAAATTTTTAGAGATGGTTCGCAATGATAAAAGTAGAAAAAGTGGATGAGAATAGTTTGGTAATAGAAAGCGATGACTTAACGATGTTGACCCTGCTTAACGAATATCTTTGGAATACACCAAACGTAGATTTTTGTGGAGTAGAAAGAGAGCATATATTTCTTAAAAATCCTAAATTGGTTTTAAAGGCAAAAGACCCAAAGCATGCGCTAGAAAAAGCGAGAGAAAAAATTCTTGAAGATATAGAAAAATTGAGAAAAAAGATCTCCAAAGTTTAATTTTTCATCTTTTAATTTAAATATTCTCTTATAACTCTTATCGCTTTTTCAATCATTCCCTCTTTTCCTTCATTTACATGAAGCTCAATAAACCTTACGCTTTTCTCATTTTTATAATAATCTATTAAAGCTCTTGTTTCTTTCTCATATTCCTCTAATCTTTTCTTGACAACGTCTTCTTTTTCGTCTTCTCTTTGATAGAGTTCTCCTCCGCATTTATCGCATTTGTTTGCAACCTTAGGAAGTAATGGTGGCATTCTATAAACTATTCCGTCTATCACTTCATTTATGTCAGCAAGATTATAAACTTCGCCGCAATTCTTGCAAGTTCTTCTTCCAGTTATTCTTGCAATCAAAATTTTTTCTGGAGCAACTAAATTTATTACTAAGTCTACTTTTATCATATTTTTTAAAGCTTCTGCTTGACTTATTCTTCTTGGATAACCGTCGAATATTACGCCATTTTTATCTTCGATTCTTTTTAGATTTTCTTTAACAATAGAATTTATGATTTCGTCGCTTACGAGTTTCCCTTGAGAAACCTCTTCCTTTACTCTCAATCCTATCTCGCTCCCCTTCTCTATTTCATCTCTTATTATCTTTCCTGTCTCTATATGCAAAAGATTTAGCTTTTCAGATATATTTTTTGCTAAAGTTCCTTTTCCTGAACCAGGTGGACCTAACAAAACTATCGCATATTTTTTATTACTTGGCTGAAACTCTTTTGAAAAATTTTCTATCAGAGTCTCTATATCTTTCATTACAACCTCGTATTCTCTACTTGAATCTATCTCTTTCACCAATCCTAAAGATGAATAATATTCTAAGATTGGTTTTACTTGTTTATGATGCTCTTCTAATCTTTTCTTAACAATATCTTCTCTATCGTCTTCTCTTTGATAGAGTTCTCCTCCGCATTTATCGCATTTGTTTGCAACCTTGGGCGGCATAAACTTTATATTACAAACCCAACCACAGCTTTTGCAAGTTCTTCTATTTACTATTCTTTCTATGCTAAGCTCATCGGGCAGAACTAAGCTTATAACCAAATCTATTTTTTTGTTTATTTTTTTCAGAATTTCATTAAGCAAGTATATTTGCTTTTCTGTTCTCGGATAGCCATCTAAAATAAAAGGCGTATTTACCTCTTTAAGCTTTTTTTCCAAAAGATCTGTAACAATTTCGTCTGGAACTAAAACTCCTGAACTTACAAGATTTGCAATCTTTTTTCCTATTTCACTACTTTTTTTAATCTCTTCTCTTAGTAAATCTCCTGTACTTATGTGAACATAACCAAATTTCTTACAAAGCCCTTGAGCATAAGCGCCTTTTCCACTACCTTGTTGGCCTATTATTATAATATTTGGTAATCTTTCAATAGTAGTTTGATTTTCTTTCAGCTTCTCAATTTCTTTTAATATTTCTTTATGAACTTCTTCTTTTGACTTTTCTCCATCTATGATGACCCATTTATTTGCAAATATATTTTTTCTTGCTAAATCTTCATATCTCTCAATAACCTTTCTTTGCCATTCCAAATCTCTTTCCCATCTATCTACATTTTTATTCTTTTCTATCATTTTTCTCTTCAAACTTGTTTCTGGAGAAATTTTTAGAAAGATCACCAGATCTGGCTTTGGCAACTCAAAAATCTCTGCAAACTTTAATGCATTTTCCAATGAAAAGCCCTGAAGTCCTTGATAAACAATAGTAGATAGGAAGTATCTATCAATGAAAACATCTCTACCCTCTTCTATGGCCTTCTTTATAGCATTTCTGTCTTTTACCATATCGCCTGCAAACAACAAGAATTGAATATCTACGCTTAGTTCTATATTTTCATGTAAGAAACGATGTATCATTTTTCCTATTTCATTATTGTAATCCGGATATCTTAGAAATAAGGCATTTGGAAATCTTTCTTTTAATAAATTTATTTGAGTTTCTCCTCCTGCTCCATCACATCCTTCTATTGCAATTATCTTTCCTTTTTCCATCAAATTCTTAGTACACAAAAATATTTTTATTTTTTATTTTTCTCGATTTTACGAATCAAAATTTAATAGCTTAATTTAAATCTGAGAAATCCTCCTATACCTCCTAGCTCTTTGAATTGTTTTCCTTCTCTCGTATCTTCTGAAACAATTATGAGCTCGGTATTATAATTTTTACATTCATTTTCTATTTCTTCACTTTCTAAGCTTTCTGAAATTATCAAAGTTTTTAATGCTCCTATCCTTAAAGCTTTCATCGTTTCTTCTTTTCCATAAGTTACTTGTTCTCCTTTTTCTAATTGTTTAAAAAAATCGTTGAGAATCTTTTTCTCTTTCATTACAGATGCTTCAGCCAAAATATCTTTTGCCCTCTCTAAAGTTTCTTCTAAACCATACTCGCCAGTATAGCCAGTATCAACTATTCCCAATATCTTTTTTCTTAGATCACTTTTTATATAATCTCCTTTTGCAAATTCTTCTTTTATTGGACCTGGTCCACTTATAATGATGCCGATAAGATTTTTTTCATTAGAAAAAATGTTGCTAGCTATTTCTCCCACATTTTTTAGCCAGTCGTGCTTTAAACCTTCTCTTACTCTTGCAAATCTTGCACTACTCTGACCTCCGGCTCTTGTTTTTCCAGGAACAATGGATTCTAGGTGAGTGACAATATTTATTTTCTTGCCATAAAGAAATGCTATATCTGCTTCACTCTTATCAAGACATATGAGGCCATAGATCTCGTTCTCTTTTATCATTTCTTCCAATGGCTCTAATCTAAATACCTGATCGCACCAATATAATTTTACATTTAAAGGTTCTGGTGGTTCGATAACCCATATTTTTATATCGCTAATCCCTTCTTCCTGAGAAACATTACCGCAAAATATTGCAAGCCCATTTTGTGGGGTCTTATTATAAAATTGTAGATGTCTTACTATTTTATCAAGTGCTGCTACTACATTCTTTCTTACTTGTTTTGATTTTATGTTTTCCGCTGTTCCTTGCTCAGAACGTAATTGATTTATTATTTCATTTAATGGGTAGCCGGCCGGAATATAAACACTAACAAGCTCTGTATGCCTACCTTTAATTGAGCTTAGCTCTTTTATAACTTTTTTTAACGCATATTTTTTTGTTTCCGATATCATGGCTATCTCCTTTTTAAAAATTATGACAAAGCTATCTAGCTAAAAACTAAAAATATTCTTCCTTTTATAAGTTCTTTTTCTCAACTTTACTTTAAATAATAATTTTATGAGAAGTGGGGATATTAAATTTATTAAGAGATAAGAAGCTACAAAAAGAGAATAAATGTTTGAAGAAAATATATTGTTCTTTGTTGCAATACTAAGAACGATAAGACCATATGCAGAAATAGGAATGAAACCAGATGTTATTTTTATACTTTCCTCAGTGCTAAACTTGAATATCTTCAGAGGTAGAAAAAACATGAAAAATCTTAATATAAATATTGAGATAACTAAAACTGCGAAAGAATTAAAATCTACTAAAAGATTTGCTCCAAAACCAAGAGACGCGAAAAATATTGGAATAAAAAAGCTTTCTCCTAGATCTCTTAGTTTACTTCCTATTATCGCTGATTGTGGCGTCTTACTAACTAAAATTCCTACAAGCATAACGCCTACAAAGCTTGTAAGTCCCAGCTTCTCTGTAAAAGCTCCTGACAATAGGGCAATGAGAATAGTTGAAGCTAATAATATTTCCTCTAATTTAATCTTTTGAATAAAATAAAAAATGAAGTTTATTATTTTTGTTCCAACTCTACTAGAAACTACAAAAACGCCTACAAGAATAAATGTTAATTTAATAGCTAAATCAAAATCTATTTTCTTAGTGTAAATTGTAGAAATTGCGAGTGAAACTAATATTATTTCAACCATGCTATTTATTATTTGCAATCCTAATATTGTTTGCCCTTCATTGGAGTTTAACGCATCTATAGCTAGCAATGATCTCAAAGCTATTACTGTACTAGAGCCTATTATGCATGCTAAAAATATTACAGCTAAGACGAGATCTATTTTTAATAAATGAAATACTATCAAAAGTGTAGCTAAACCAACTAATGCAGAAGCTATTTGAACTAAAGAAAATCTCTCAATAGATTTCTCTAAAAAAGAAAAATCGATAGTAAGCATAGTTAGAAGAATAGAAAACGTTATTCCTAGTTCTATCAAAATGCTAATCGCTTGAGAATTTGCAACCTCGGGAATTAACATAAAAAGAATAACTCCTGCTAATATTTCTCCTATAGAGTTCGGAAGCTTTAATTTTGTAAATAGGCTTCCAATACTCTTTGCGAATAATAAGATTATTGCAACGCTCCATATCCCTGAAATCATTATATCACTTCATCTTTCTTATTGATAATGAAAAACAACAAGAGATATTTACAAACATATTTTTATATTTTTCAGCTATGAGTTCATTTCTCTTTTGTCTCTATTTCGTCAAATATTTTTTTTAATATTGTTCTAATTCTCAAAATTCCTATTGGTCTTTCATCTTCTATAACTACTAATCTATCTACTTCGTTATTGCTCATTATGTTTATTGCTGTTTCTATAGTTTCTGATTTTTTTATTGTAATAACTTTAGAATTCATTATCTCCTCAACCTTTCTATTTTTATCCTCTTCTGTTATTTCCTCTTTCCATATAAATCCTATGAGAGGTGATCCTCTTTTTATTAATTTTATTATATCACCCTCATAAAGACATCCTACCAATTTTCCTTCTTTATCTACTACTGGCAGAATACCTGTCTTTCCCTTTTCCATCATATCTATAGCTTCCTTTATTGGTTTATCTTTTAAAATTACCTCGGTCTTTTCTACAAATTTTTCAACCAAAAACTCGTTTAGTTTCATAACCATCAAGGATAAATTCTATTTATTGTTCTAGGAAATGGTATCGCTTCTCTTATATGTTTCAATTTGCAAATCCACATAACAACGCGCTCTATTCCTAAACCAAAACCAGAGTGTGGAACGCTTCCATATCTTCTCAAGTCTAAATACCATTCATAATTTTTTCTTGGTAGATTAAACTCTTCTATTCTTTTTTCTAATAGCTTTAAATCATGAATTCTCTGGCTTCCTCCTATTATTTCTCCATAACCTTCTGGAGCCAATAAATCTGCACAAAGAGCAAGCTCTGGATTATCTGGATCTGGTTGCATGTAAAAAGCTTTTATTTTTGTTGGGTAGTGTGTAACAAAAACTGGCTTTTCAAACATAAGAGATAAAGCTCTCTCATGAGGAGCTCCGAGATCAACTCCAAACTCTATATCAAAACCTTTTTCTTTTAGTATTTCAATTGCCTTTTTATATGTAATTCTTTCAAATGGACTTTCAACCTTTTTTAATGGTTCTAAATCTCTCTTTAAAATTTCTAGTTCTTTCTTTCTATTTTCAAGAACTCTTTTTACTATATATATCACCATCTCTTCTTGAATCTTCAAATTTTCCTCGAACTCAACAAAAGCCATTTCTGGTTCTATCATCCAAAATTCGGTTAGGTGTCTTCTTGTTTTCGACTTCTCTGCTCTAAAAGTTGGCCCAAAACAATAGACCTTTCCCAAAGCTAAAGCTGCGGCTTCTGCATAGAGTTGACCGCTCTGACTTAAATATGCTTTTTTTCCAAAATAGTCTGTCTCGAATAATGTTGAAGTGCCTTCACAAGCACTTGGCGTAAGTATTGGAGAATCTACTAAAATAAAACCATGATCTTCCATGAAATCTCTACATGCTTTTATAACTTCTGCTCTTATTCTAAGTATAGCACTTTGTCTTGGGCTTCTTATCCATAAATGTCTGAAATCCAATAAAAACTCTATTCCGTGTGATTTTTTTGAGATTGGAAACTGTTCTGCAAAGTGATAAACATTAAAATCCTTTCCTACTATTTCATATCCGCCAACTGCTCTTTCATCTTTTCTTACTAAACCATAGATGGAGAGAGACGATTCTCTTGTCAATTTTTCTAGAATTTTAAATTTCTCATTTCCTATATCATTCTTTTTAAATGTTGCCTGTATTATACCACTTCCGTCTCTTATGATAAGAAATATTATGCTTCCGAGAGACCTTTTATTATAAAGCCACCCTCTTATCTCAACTTCCTCATTTTCATATTTTCCTTCAATAATCTCACTAATAACTGCTATTTTATTTTTCTCTGCTCTCATTTATATCACTCTGAATATTTATTGAATTTTTTATAAAAATTTATGACCTTTTAATTACTTTTTTACTTTAGTTCCCTTTTATAAATTAAGTTTATAAAAATATTTTAAGCGATATTATAATTGAAAATTGATGGTAGATGCTATGAAAATTTATAGAGATGAAATTGAAATCTCGACTCGTGAAGGAATAGATGTTTTAGATATAACGAAAGATATAGAGATTGCTGTAAGAAACTCTAAAATAAGAAATGGTATATGCCACATATTTCTTCAGGCAACTACAGCTGGTTTAATAATAAATGAATATGATCTGCTTCTAGTTCAAGATGTAAAAAATATGTTAAAGAATTTAGTAAAAGAAGAGAAGGTTTATGCTCATCCTCAAAATGCTTTCTCTCATTTAAGAGCAATTCTAACAAAGGTCGATCTATCTATACCCATAAAAGATAGTAAGCCATATCTCGGTACTTGGCAGAGAATTTGGTTAGTAGAATTTGATACCTCTCCGAGAAAAAGGAAAATATTATTAACAATAATTGGAGATGGAGAAATTTTTGAATAATTTAGTCAACCTCAATATTAATCTCTCTTTGCTAAGTACTTGTTATAAAAGAAATAAAATAAAGAGTTTGACTAAAGCTCTAGCTTCATAAGCCTTCTAGTAAAAATAGTAAATACTATTGAGAAAATTATATAGATCAAAAGCCAGCTGGAAGAACTTCCTATATAAGGCAAGGAAACCGGAAGAAAGAACTCTTTTCCATTACAAATAGATTTTAGAAGAAACAAAAAAATAAGAGCTGGAAATAATGAGATAATCATTGGTTTGAATGTCATTCTTGTAAATTCTGAATTAAGCTTCATTATCTCCTGTAGTATTTTGTTTAACTCCTCTTTATCACCGCTTTTTTGTTTTTCTTTCGCTTTTTCGGACAAAACCTTTATGTTTGTTTTTATATCTTTTGCTTTACTCTGATCTATACTGAATTTATATATTATTGTTGTTATAAAGCTTGTAATAAAAGAAACGAGAAAAATTATTATTATCGCGTATCTATCTGCCAAATTTTCTATTATAGTCGAGAATTGTTCTAACATAAACATCGTTAATATGGAACTTGTTTTATTTTAAGTAGATATGCTATTGCATTTGATGTATAATGAATAATTGGAGTTGCGATTAGAAGGATTAAAATTGTTATTAGTTCCAATTTCACGAATATTGAAGATAGTATCAAAGCTCCGAAAATAAAATCTAACTGATCTAATAATGGTGCTGGATCTCCTCTCTTTATTCCAATCCTTCTTTTTATAAAAGAACCAAACATATCGCCAAGCAAAGCGCCCAGAACTATAGATAACCCGAGAGCAAAAGTTATTTCTATAAAGCCGTAATCTTTAATAAAGCTTAGCTGAGATTGAACAAAGATTTGAGCTAGAACAACGAAGATTCCAAAAGCTAGTCCTCCTAAAGTACCTTCTATCGTTTTTCCATCTCCTAGAATTCTTTCCTTTCCAAGCTTTTTTCCAAAATCTATTGGTCTTTTCCCTTTCATTAAAGGAGGAAACGCATTTGCTCCATATGCTGGAAGAATAAACCAAAACGCTTTTATAATCTCTATTAATAATTCCATTGATATCTCCCTTTATTTAATTGCTGCGAAAACTTAAATTTGATATTTTGTGATAACGTATATTGTTAAATTTAAATAAATAAATTTAAATTGGTTTTAGAAGCTTAATATAAATAAAATGCCGGGATGGCGGAGCCAATGTCTCAAGGTATGATCAAAATCTTGCGAATAAAGGCGCAAGATTTTGAAATGAATGCAAGACATCTCCAAAGGTCCAACTTCATGGGCTAAACGCGCTAGCCTTGAGAGCTAGTGAGCTCTAAGCTCGCGCAGGTTCAAATCCTGCTCCCGGCGCTATTTCCAGAGTTTATCTTTTTAAATTTCTTTATTCTTTTGGTAACTATTCCAAAATGAGAAAAACATTCAAAAAAATTGTTAAAAAATTCGAATTTTTTAAGAATCTTTTTTAATTTAATTTGATAATAAACTTCTTTATTCGTTTAATAGAATTTATAGTTGATATAGCAACATTACTTATAATTAAGGAGATGAATAGAAGAATAAGAACTTAGAGTCATGTTTTAAATTTTTAAAATTATCAAAAATATATCTCAGAAAGGTGTTTTTAATGAAAACAATAGAAGTATTGGTTGAAGGTGGTAGAGCTACGGCTGCTCCTCCAATTGGGCCTAGCTTAGCACCTTTAGGCGTTAATGTAGCTAAAGTCGTAGAAGAGATAAACAAAAAAACAAAGAGCTTTGAAGGACTGCAAGTACCTGTAAAAATATCTGTAGATGAAAAAACGAAAGAGTTTAGCATTGAAGTTGGCAGCCCACCAGTTTCTCAATTAATAAAAAAAGAGCTAGGATTGGAAAAGCTTGCCGGTCTGCCTAAAGGAGAAAGTGGAAGACCAGCAGATAAGGTTGGAAATCTAACGATAGATCAAGTAATAAAGATAGCTAAGGGAAAGGAAAATATTGCTGGCAGTTTAAAATCTAAGATAAAGCAAGTTTTAGGAACTTGTCTTTCTTGCGGTGTAACAGTAGAAGGAAAAGATCCAAGAGAAGTTATAAAAGAGGTGGATGAAGGAAAGTATGATGAAAAATTAAAAGAATAAGGATTAAAAGAATAAGTAAAATTGCTCGTGTGAAAACTAAAATTTTATTTGGGATAAAAATGAATGAATGCGAAAATTTGAATATAATCCAAAAATTTATTTCTGAAAATAAAATAACTCCGAAAGATTGTGTTTATCATACAAATCGTCCTGTAAAAAATAGTAAGGATAAATATACTGGAGCTATTAGAGTTCTTGTTTTAAAAAAAGATAACATAGCAAGATGCGAGTATATTTGCCCAGAATGTAAATTTCACGGTTATAAAGAAACTTCATGGAAAAGGCCTTTTTCAATAAAGTGTGAGAAATGTGGCTATTTGATAAGAGTTCCTAGAATGAGAGACGAAATAAAAAGAGAAAGATACGATAATAAAATTTAATCTTAGAATTATTTTTAATAATAGTAGAAAAAGTATGTTTATGAGAAATCTTTTTGTGAATTTTTTTCTCATTGCTTTTATTATAACTATTCTTTCTAAATTTGGTTACGCTATTTTAGAAGAGCAAGAAATAGAAATAGAAGTTAATGTATCTGAGAATTACTCTACATACCTTATAAAATGGAAAGTTTATGTCGATGTAAATTACTATTATCCGGCTGGCTCTGAGTTTGAGATATCTTTACCCAAGGATTATGAGATTATAAGCGTTAAAGACGATTTAGAAGATGTTTATTTTAAAATATATAACTCGAGTCTAATTGTTTATAATAGAAGGAGCATACACCATGGAGATAACTATATTTTCTATATTACAATAAAACAAAACTCCAATCCAATATATTATAACAATAGCTTCTATTTTAAACCTTTTTATTCTTCTATACCAATGAAAATAAATTTGCCAGAATGGGCTACTGATATTAAAATTTTAAGTGGAAAAGAATATAGGATAAAATCAAATTCTATTTTTACAATTCATCCAATCTTCATTTCTTTCGGTGGAAAAGAAATTTTAGAAGAAAAACTAAACTTGAGTCTTCTTAATATAAATGCAGAAATTCCAAAGCGATATATTGATAAGCTACTTGTTGTTTTAGATAAAATTGACAAATATTATTGGAATAGGTTTGAAGAAATGTTTTCAAGTAATTTAGAAAAGATAAATTTTAATTTAGTTACTAATGAAAAAGAAGATTGGATCTGTTATTATAATAAAAACTATATTTTTTGCAGCATTGAAATATTATTTTATGATGAAGAACAAATGGTAAAAACTATAGTTCACGAAATAACGCATCACTTTGTTTCTTATATTCTTGGAAATGGTCTACCACCTTGGATCGAGGAAGGTATTGCAGAAAAAATTAGTTACGAATTGGGTAATTTTACAATAAATGAAATGGAAAGAAGTAGAATAATAAAAGAGTGCATAAATATTTTAAATAATAATTTTTGGAACTCCTGGGAATGTGAAAAATTTAATAATTGTAACACAACTTACTACTCTAACGATTCTTGCATCTCTAAATATGGGTTAGGCAATTTAAGATATATTTTCAGCTTAGATATTGTGAATAAAACTTTAGATCTTGAAAATATTAAAGAAATATCGAAATTCTTTCTTGAGAATAATATATCAATTTCAGAATCATCAAAAAATAAAGATTCTGTAGCAATATTTTTAATATATTTATTTGGGAAAAACTATGAGGAGATAGAGAATTATAAAATAAATTTCGAGGGTTTTGAAAGAATAAAAGAAACTTATAATTCTTACATTTATGCTAAAGAGAAAATAAATGATTATTCTGAAAATCTACCACCAAATTCGCTTGATAAAGCGAATTCGATACTTAAAAATTCTTTAAATATTATTTTTAATGGTAGGCTTGATGAAGCTGCCAACGAAATAAATCGAGCATTAGAAATTGCTGAAGAGATAAGAATAACCGCTGAAAATATAAAAGAAAATATTGAAAATATTGAAGATTCTTTAAACTCGTGCTATTATTCCATTCCTTTATCGCTTATTTCAATAGCAAGAGAAAGTTATGAAAATGGGGAATTTGATAAATCCATCGAGTATATAAATGAAGCGTTGAGAAATAAGGAAATTATGGATAAAAGAGTTTATAATATTAAAGTAAAAATAGAAAATTTGAAATCTTCTCTCGCGGGGGTATTTTTTTCAGAGAAAATGAAAGAATTAGAAAATGAATTTAAGAATTGTAGAATCGAGGAAGCTGAAGAAGAGATAAGAAAGATTGAAACGAATTTTAAAATAATTATATATTCTATAACCATATCTCTCTTTTCTACAATTCTAATCTTATTTTATTTTGTTTTTAGAAAGAAGAGTATTTTATAAATCGATATTTAAATCTTTATGAAAAATAATATAAATATGTTAAAAACCCTTGATACTGTTTCTCTTAAAAACAAAGCTGTTCTTGTTAGGGTTGATATAAATTCTCCTATAATAAATGGAAAGGTTGCAATGAACGATAGAATAAAAGAGCATGCAAAAACAATAAAAGAGCTTCTAAGAAAGAAAGCAAAAGTTGTAATATTAGCACATCAAGGAAGAAAGGGTGAAGAAGATTATATGGAAAGCTTAGAGCAACATGCAAAACTGATCTCAAGAGTTATAGGAAAAAAGATTATATATGTTAATGATATTTATGGTGCCGTTGAAAGAATAAAATCACTAAAGCCTGGAGAGGCATTACTATTAAAAAACGTTAGATCATTAGATGAAGAGACATTAAAACTAACTCCGGAAGAGCATGCTAAATCAAAGCTTGTAACAACGCTCGCTCCTTTATTTGATTATTTTGTTCAAGATGCATTCTCTGTATGTCATCGATCACAAGCAAGTGTAGTCGGCTTTCCTAAAGTCCTACCGGCTTTAATAGGTAGGGTTCTAGAAAAGGAGTTGAATTCCCTTAAAAAAATGGAAAGATTAAAGGAAGGTACATTTATTTTAGGAGGAGCCAAAATAGAAGAATGTATCATATTACTAAAGTATATAGAAAAAAATAAGATAGATGCAAAGATTTTAAGCTCTGGTGTTTTCTCTTTAGCTTGTGCAAGTGCAAAAGGCTATAATATTGGAAATGAGAATAGAGTTGATGAAAATATTGTTAGCGAAATAAAAGAGATTATGAAAAATATAAGTATATCGATACCAAAAGATTTTGCCATTGAAGATGAAAATGGAAAAAGAAAGGAGGTAAGAATAGAAGAGCTGCCAACAAATAAAAAGATTCTAGACATAGGAAAAGAAACGATAGAGGAATATAAAAATATTATAAAGAAATCGAAATTCATATTTTTAAAAGGTCCTGCTGGAAAATACGAGGATAAGAGATTTAGATTGGGAACAAAAGAAATATTAAAAGCTATAGCTAATTCAAAAGCTTATTCAATAATAGGTGGTGGTAATACATTGGATGCAATAAATATATTGAAAATTCCAAAAAGTAAATTTTCTCATATTTCGCTCGGAGGCGGAGCATTATTAGAATATATCGCCGGTGAAAAGCTGCCTGGGCTCGATGTATTAGGATTATAAATAGAGTTGAAAATAATGATACCGAAATCTTTGAGAGAAATATTAGCATGCCCTAAATGTAAAGGAGATTTAAAATATGTGAAGCAAGCATTTATTTGCGAGAAATGTAGATTGAAATATAAAATAATAGAAGGAGATATTCCTAATATGCTTATAGAAGAAGCTGAAAAAATTTGAAAATTATCTATAGTTTACATCTCTCTAATTATTTCTTTGATGCCCACTTAAAATTTCTTGGATCTCTACCCATTTCGTAGCTTCTTTCACACTTTCTAGAGCAAAACCAAAATTGCTTTCCGCTATTCTTTATTAAAACCTTTCCTTTTCCTATTTCTATTTCCTTTGAGCAAAAACTACACTTAGGCATATAGCATCACTTATTATTTCTTTCTTCCTATTCCAGAAGGTGCTTCCATCTCTGTTTCTTTTAGCATTAGTATATCACCTATTCTCACTGGCCCAATTACATCTCTTATAAGTAACTTTCCTTTATTTTCTCCTTCTAATACTCTACATCTAACTCTCTGAACACCTTTAAATCCCATTCTTTCTATTATTTCTATTACTTCTGCTGGTGTTGCGTTCATTTTTTTCACTCAATTTTATTACTCCTTTTTACTTTTTATAAAGTTTATTATTTCTTTTGCCTTTTCTTCTGCTTGACCAAAATCTACTATAGCTACCGAACTTGCTGAAACTTTTATTCCTGCTGCCCTTCCGAGCGTTTCTTTACTATCAACTTCAATATAAGGTATGTTTTTCTCTTCGCAAAGAGGGTTCAGATGCATTATTATTTCTTTAGGCTCTACGTTTTTCGCTGCAATTACAAGTTTTGCTATGCCACGCTCTATTGCTTTCGTTGTTTCATTCACACCTTTTTTTATTTTTCCTGTCTGACTTGCGATTTCAACAATTTCATAAATCTTAGACTGATCTACCATCATCATCACCCTATGATTGTATTTTGATTTGGACTAAAATATTTATAAATCTTTATTTTTAATTAAAAGTAAATTTTAAATGTTAATCTTAAGAAATATTTTAAAGGGATGTTATCAAAGTCAGGCGCCATTTACTAATATTTATCAATCTCAATAATTAATTTAAAATAAACTTAGACGGGATATAAAAATTATGTGCTCCGAATAAGCGAAAAATAAGAAAGAGTAGTTCTGACTTTGATAATATCCTAGATATATAAGGTGATTGAAATGTCGAAGTTATCACAAAATTTTGCAAAATATGTAATTAGAGCAAAAGTAGAAGCAAATGGGGTAGTTGAAAAATCAGATGTAATAGGAGCTATATTTGGACAAACAGAAGGGCTGCTTGGTTGGGATCTTGATCTAAGAGAATTGCAAAGAACTGGAAGAATTGGGAGAATAGAAGTAAGATTAAAAGTAAAAGAAGGTAAAACAGTGGGAGAAATAACAATACCATCTAGTTTAGATATGACAGAAACCTCTCTTATTGGAGCTAGCTTAGAAACTATTGAAAAGATAGGGCCGTGTGATGCTGTAATAGAAGTAAAAGTAATAGAGGACGTAAGAACTCAGAAAAGAAAGTATGTGATAGAAAGGGCGAAAGACCTACTAAAAATGATTTTAGAAAGAGAAAATGAAAATCTAGAATCAATATCCGAAAAAATAAAGGAAGCGGTGAGAATTCAAGAAATAACGACGTATGAGGGCCTATCATGTGGTCTTGGAATAGAGAATTATGATGAAATTATAATGGTAGAGGGAAGGGCAGATGTTATCAATCTATTAAAAAACGGTATAAAAAATGTAATAGCGATAGAAGGGAGTATAATTCCACAAGCAATTATAGATTTATCAAAAAAGAAAACAGTAACAGTATTCGTGGATGGAGATCGTGGCGGTGAATTAATACTCAAAAAATTGCTAAGTGTTGCTGACATAGACTATGTTGCAAGAGCTCCTCCTGGAAAAGAAGTAGAAGAGCTAACTAAAAAGGAGATATTCAAAGCGTTGAGAGAAGCGATACCTGCAGATCAAGTGAAAAGGGAGTTGTTAGCCAAATCTCCTCAGCCAAGAGTTAGTGCATTCATAGAAGAAAGTAAAAAAGAAGAAACTGAGAAAAAGGAGTTGATGAAAAGATTTTTAGATCTTTTAGAAGACTTGGTAGGGACAAGAGCAGCATATTTCATAAATAAGGAAATGGAAATTATTGCAAAAGTACCTATAGGAGAACTTGAGAGAATGATTAATGAGTTTAGTAATATCTATGCTATCATATTAGATTCAGTAATATCTCAGTATATTGTAGACATCGCATTGCCAAGAAAAATAAAATATATAGTTGGGTTAAAGAAAGAGGAAAATATAAAAACAGATGGTCTAATAGCTTTAGATGAAAATGAAATAAGAAAAGCGCTAGAAGAGTAAATTCAGTACCCTCTTGCAAAGTATGCAACTATCTCTGCTTTTTTATTACAATAGATACAATTTGAGAAAATCTCCTCTTTATCTAAAGGAATTAGCCTTATAGTTGCCCCTGTTTCTTCCTTTATTTTTTCTTCACAGGTTTGAGAAGAGCATATACAAGCTTTTACAAACCCTTTTTTGATAAACTTCTTAAAATTATTATAATCACTTGCCACAAATATGCTATCCTTTAAAAATTTCTCTGCTCTTTTGTATAAATTGCTTTGAATATCTGCCAACACTTCTCTTATTGAATTTTTAATCTCAATTTCATCAATCGTAATTCTTTCAGAATTATCTCTTCTCACAATTGTAACTTTACTTTCTTCAATGTCTTTCGGACCTATCTCTATTCTTAATGGTACTCCTCTAAGCTCCCATTCATTAAACTTCCATCCTGGCGTATATTCTTTACGATCATCTAAATAAACTCTAAACTCATCTTCTAACATTTTCTCGATTTCTTTACATTTTTCTATTACAGCTTCTTCCTTACCTTTATATATGATTGGTATTATTACTATTTGAATCGGGGCAACCTTTGGAGGTATTATTGCTCCTTTATCGTCGCCGTGAACCATTAACATAGCACCTATCAATCTAGTAGAAACTCCCCAGCAAGTTTGCCAAGCAAATTTCTTTTTTTCATCTTTATCCAAGAACTTTATGCCAAAAACTCTAGCAAAGTTTTGCCCTAAGTTATGTACTGTTCCTAATTGCAAAGCTTTTCCATCTGGCATCAAGCCTTCTAAAGTATATGTTTCTTTTGCTCCAGGAAACTTTTCACTCTCGCTTTTCTTTCCATAAAGTGTTGGAATTGCAAGATATTCTTCTATTAGTTCACGATATATTGATATTATCTTTTTGATCTCTTCTTCAGCTTCTTTTTCAGTTGCATGCACGGTATGACCTTCTTGCCAAAGAAATTCACAAGTTCTTATAAACAATTTTGTCATTTTTATTTCAGCTCTAAAAACAGAGTTCCAAAAATTTAAAAGTAGTGGCAAATCTCTCCAACTTCTTATAAACTTTGCATATGAATAATAGATTATAGTTTCTGAAGTTGGTCTTAGAGCAAGCTTTTCTGCAAGCTTATTGCTTCCAGACAAAGTAACCCAGAAACATTCTGGAGAAAAGCCTTTTACATGTTCTTTTTCCTTTTCAAGTAAATGCTCTGGGATTAGTGCTGGAGCGTACGCATTTCTATGGCCAGTTTCCTTCAATTTTTTATCTAATACATTTTTTATATTTTCCCAAATCTCGTAACCATAAGGCAAAATAAACATAAATCCTTTTATTGGAGAATAGTCAGCAAGCTTTGCAGCCTGCACAATAAAATTATACCATTTAGAAAAATCCTCGTTCTTTTTATACTTTTTAATTTTTTCACTGTTGATATTTTTCTCATTCTCTTCAGACTTCTTTTCTTTCTCATTTTCCATTTAAATCATCTTCTTTGCTAAAAATATTATCTCGCTTTCCTCTTCAAATAATAAAAACTCTTTCAATATTTTAAATCTCTCCAACATTTTAATAAGTCTCTCTCTTATTCTTTCTTTATTATAAAGATTAAAAAATGAAGAAAGAACCAAATACCCTCCTCTTGCAAGTGTTGCATATATTTCTTCTAGACTATTTAGCAAATGTGAAACATCTATACAAAAAACTAAATCAAAACTCTCTTTGCAAAACGGCATAGACTCTCCACTTGCTAAAATAAAATTTATCCTATTTTTCAATAAAATTTTTCTAATCGAAATAAATTCTTCTAAAACAGATCTATCTATATCTATAGAAACAAAGAACTTTGGAAGAAGCTCTCTTTCTATCAAAAATTTTTCCAAAAAGAATCCACTGCAACCTATATTTAGAGATCTGCATCTTTTTATATCGATCGCATTATCTTTTAGAATATCCAAAATCTTTTCATACTTCTTTATCTGCTTATTTTCCCATGTTGTATATATCTTAGAAAAAAATTTAGTTGCCATAATTAGATCTTTAAGATAAAATTTTATAATTGAAGATAATTATTGGAATTATGGTGAAATTAAAAAAGAAATTCGAAACAGTAGATATAACTACAGCTGACGTTGCTATAGCTGCATATGGAAAAAACATAGAAGAATTATTCGAAAATGCAGCATTGGGAATGATGAATATAATAACAAATACTAAAAAAATCAAGAAGAATATAAAAAAGGATATAAAAGTAGATGCTAATGATCTAGAGTCTTTAATGTTCAATTGGCTGAACGAGATTTTATTCTATATAGATGCTTATCAATTACTCTTTTCTAAATTTAAAATCAAGATAGAAGAAATTGACAATAAAAAGTTAATATTGCAAGCTATTTGTTATGGAGATAGAATTACCAACAATAGATACGAAATAAAAACGCACATAAAAGCAGCTACTTACCATAATCTAAAGATAGAAAAAAATAAAGTGTGGAAATCTATTATAATTTTCGATATATAATTTCTTTTCTATCCAAAAAATTTAGAAAGATCGAAACCATTTGTTGCGCTTATTATCATAGAAATAATTACTATAAAAATTGCAAGAATTATTATAAATATCAATGCCCTATACAATAACTTTATATCCATCCAATCATCCTTATCTCTTACAAATTCCTCTTCCAATATCGCAACCATTAGAGCAATGCTCATCTAAAAAACAAATACAATCGCCTGCAACACAAACGCCAAGTTTTTCATCACCTTCTATACAATTGCTATCGGTTTCGCAAACATAAATTTGAGGATCTCCTACTTTTTCATGAATATTTGAAAATAAGCTGAAATCAGAGCTCAAAACTTTATGTGCTATTTGTAGACCCATAATTAGAATTAGTATTCCTACGCTAAAAGCTAGCATTGTATAAAGATCTGCCATAATTATCAATTATGAGTAAGTAAATAAAAATTTGAGTTTCCATAAGATTGTAAAAATATCAGAAATTTTAACAATTGTTTAAAAATCGTTCTCCTTTTATTTTTCTTCAACTTTCTCATGCTTCTACCCATTTACCAAATCCTTTCTCAAATTTACAAGTGTAGGTTTTTCCCATGGCATTTACCTTCGTTCCGCTATTCTCTTCTGTACATGCCCACCAATACGCTTCATCGCTATCTTCGCTATAACCACAAATTATTCCATGTTTTATTCTATAGATATAATTTCCGATATCTGTTTTATATAGTAAAGAACAACAACCATCTTTTGGACAGGTACTAATAAATTCTTTACAAGCATCTCCAACCGAACTCCCAAAATTTACTTTTAGAACTCTATCAACCGAATCGCAGACCCCACTACTAGATTTAATAGCAAAGCCAACCGTGCACTTGAAATTTATAGGAACGAATGTATCATCATCAATATCTTTTTCATTTTCAATACATTTACATTTTCCTTCAACATTTCTTAATACATAATTTAAACTCGATATACCAACATCATCCTGAATAATTGTACCAACATCTACATAATATATTCTATTTCCACCTCTGTTTGGAGCATCTCCCCAAGCCAGAATTTTCTCACTAACTACAACGGCGCACTTATCTCTCTTCCAATCACGTAAAGAAAGTTTAACTCTATAATTTATTGTTCTTCCTGGAAGCTTCTCATTTTTAGCCTTTATTATTTCATGTTTTAAGTTATTAAACAAATGAAATTCATAAATATTTGGTTTCGAAGGATCTTCTAAACCTAAATAAACATGTAAAGCTTTGTTTCCGCTTAGTAACTGAGTTTCCTCTTTTCCACCTTCTTCTTTTAACATTTCTAACATCTCTTTGAATTTTTCAATGACACCTCCTGGATTGAAAAGAACGATAGAAAGAGCTAAAACAGCGATAAATATTACTATCATTGTAAGCAAGCTCATTGAAAGTCCTTTTTTCTTTTTCATCTTTTTTCGCCTCTTTCTTCATCTTACCTCAAATATATTTTAAGATTAGCAATCTTCCTGACAATTACTAGAATCTTCTTTACAAGCGCAAAGTTTATCGCCACAGTAATTAAAAATTATTTTTGAGACTGTTACGCCATATCCACTATAACTTCTAATCTTTTCAGGCTCTAACATGTATCTCACTTCATTTTCACAATTGAGATTAAATCTCTGCATTCCATCATCCCAAACGCAAGAATAATATGGCTCTATAACTCTTTCGCATTTAAAAAGTTGGCATTCCTTTTCATTTAAAATCTTTAGCTTGAAACCTAAGAAAATATTGTTTTTTGCATTTTTTTGTAGAGGATGAAATGTTATTTCTATTTCATTCTCTTTTAACGATGTTTTTTCTTTAGATGTTGAAAAAGAATATGAGAATTTGAAATTTTTCTCACAATCTGAAGGGTTATCGCAAACCCAAGTTGCTCTTGAATTTTTTTCAACTTCATAGTAGCCATATTTAACATCGCTATTATCACTTTTATCCCAAGCAATAGGGCAAATCTCTACCTTACATTTTCCAAACTCTATATAATCACAAGTAGTTTCATATTTCCAAATATCTCTCTTAACTATAACTTTATTATCAGAATACTCGAATCGCAAATCATTTATTATCTCTCCTGCTGTTATTATCCCTGCTCTCCAATCTAATTTATCATCTCCTGAACATATAGCTGCGCATCTATTTTCAGAAACATCTTCACAAGAGTAATCTAATTCTTGTTTTCCAAATTGAGTTGCAGGACAATCTCTATTACAATTATTATTACCAAAACCTTTTTCTCCGCAGAATTTAAGCTCCTTTCTTAATCCCCAAGCTGTTACTGTCCATTCGCTAACTATGCCTTCATGTGGACAAGAATAGATATCATTGAGACCATAATCTGAGCATGAAGAGAATTCAATCTTTACAGGATTGTTATAGAAAAAT
>JAWBTS010000008.1:0-22515 GCA_039000375.1 Candidatus Aenigmatarchaeota archaeon
ATGAAAGGCAAGCCATGATTTTATGGCTTTTAAGCAAGATTCTATATAACCACCAGCATAACCTTTTTTCTCCATATCTGTTACTGCGTCAAGAAGCAAGTTATAAAGTTTCTTCTCCTCAAGCTTTATGAGCTCGCTATGCTTTACCTTATAAGTTTTGCAGAAGTTGCCCAACCTTCTTAGGTAAACATCAGCAGTCACTTTCGAGCCTCTTGCCACATTGTCGTACCAACGCGCAACATTTTTGTCCCTTAGAAGCTCAATGTACGCCATGAATATTTTATTTTGCTTAAAATATTTAAAGGTTTCGAACCCATTTGGGTATGGGTCGGGGCGGATTCGAACCGCCGACCTCCACGTTGTAAGCGTTCCGCAGCTTTATTGCTTTGGCGTCATAGCCACTAGACCACCGACCCTTCTATAAGATCTGAACAAAAATATTTTTCCATAACTTTTAAAAATAATTACTTTAATATTTCCTTAAGCACCATCCTTATTATAACTGGATCAACCCTTCCTTTACTTTCTTTAAAGACCTTCCCGACTAATCTATCAAGAGCACCTTCGATGCCTTTTTTATAATCTATTATATCTTGTGGGTTTTTCTCAAGAACTTTATATGCAATGCTTTTTATTACTTTCTTGCTAGTTATTATTTTTTGGGATTTGATATCTTTCGACATCTTTAAATTATTTTACTGCTTTACCTTAATTAAAAAATTATCTCTTAAAAATACAATTTAAAAAAGAAGTTTAAAAAGGTGCAGCATATGCCAGCATGTAAGATATGCAAGAGAATAATACCTACCATGATATGCCCTGTTTGCAAGGAAAAGGGTACTAATGATTATAAAGGCATTATAATAATTTTCGATACAAATAGCGAGATTGCTAAAAAGATGAACATAAAAGAAGTAGGAGAGTATGCCGTAAAGGTTTAGGAAGAAGGTGATGAGATGGAATACGAGATTATCAGCGATAAGTATAACCCTTTTTTGAAAAGAAGAGAACTAAAGATTTTAGTAAAGCATGAAAACGCGCCAACGCCACATCGAGGAGTATTACAAAAATTCTTTGCAGACATTTTTAATGTTGAAATAAAGCGTGTAGATATTTGTAAAATATTTTCAAAAAAAGGTATAGGAAACTCAGAAGTAATCGCAAAGATATGGGACGAGCCAAAAGTAGAAAATCTATGGGAAAAGATGAAAAAAACTGAAGGAAGCGAAAATAATACTGAGAAAGCCAACTCTCAATAAAATGAAATAAAATAATTAAATATTTTGATTTATTAGTGAATTAAAATGCCAAAGGAAGAAAAGGAAAAAAAGTCGCAAAAAGAAAGGCCAAAATCAAAATGCAAGCATCGTAAAGTGCAAATATGGAAGTTCTACGAGGTTAAAGATGGAAAGGTCATTAGGAAGAAAGAAAGCTGCCCAAGATGTGGAACAGGAACATTCTTAGCAACTCATAAAAATAGAAAGTTTTGTGGTCGATGTTTCTGGGGAA
The DNA here is from genome assembly GCA_039000375.1 of Candidatus Aenigmatarchaeota archaeon. Lineage (GTDB taxonomy): Archaea > Aenigmatarchaeota > Aenigmatarchaeia > GW2011-AR5 > JAHLMP01 > JAHLMP01. The sequence continues at coordinate 1,510 of JAWBTS010000008.1, forward strand.
AGATAGAAATATCTAAAGAGCAGAAATGAATATTTTAGATAATGATTTTAAATTTTTATAAATTGGCCTTAAAACTATAATTATTTTTTAAACGGTGATAGGATGCTATCAAAAATTCCGATAGATTTGGAAAAGGTTAATAGCAAGGATTTAGATAAAGAGATTCTGAGAGTTGGCATTATAGCAGAGCTCGATGCTGTAAGTCTTTATGAACAGCTAGCGGCAATGACGAGAGATGAAAAAATAAAGAAAGTTCTTTTGGATATAGCAAGAGAAGAAAAAACTCATGTCGGAGAGTTTCAACAATTGCTAATAAATAGAGATGAGGAGCAAAAAGAAGAGATTGAGCACGCGAAGAAAGAAATAAAAGAATTGGTTGGAGAATGAGCTACATTTATTCCGATAGATTTGTAAAATGTTAAGAAAGATAGCAAATAATTATTCAAAGCTAAAAATTATTTGAAAGAATTTAAAGGAAACAAGAACAAGAGCTTAGATGAAAGGAGTTTATATATTGAAGATAGTATTAAAAAAGGATTGTAAAATAATTATTGGAAGTATCGGAGCTATAAAAATCAACAAAGGCGATTATGCTTACGTTGGCTCTGCACAAAATAGCTTAGAAAAAAGAATAGAAAGGCATTTGAAAAAGAGAAAAAAGAAATTTTGGCATGTCGATTATCTTCTTTCTAAAAGATTTGCAAAAATAGACGATATATTTTATAAGAATGCTGGAAAAAATGAAGAATGTAAGATTGCAAGAGATTTAATTAAGATAGCAAATCCAATATATAGATTTGGCTCTTCTGATTGCTCATGTAAATCTCATTTATTTTTTATAAATGACATCGAAAAATTTAAAGAAGTGCTTAAAAAATATGGAATGAAAAGAATAGATAAGAGGTATTTTATCTCTTGAAAAAAAGCCAAGCATTCTTTTCCTTTCCAAATTTATTACTTTTCATTTTTAAAAGAATATACTCTCCTTTTAATTTTTTCCCATTTAAATTAAATATTATTTCATCTTCTCCAAACTTTATTATCTCATAATCTCCTTTGTCCCAGATCTCAACCTTTCCGGCACCATAAAATCCTTTTGGTATTTCTCCTTCAAAATTTGCATAATCTAAAGGATGATCCTCTACTTGGATTGCAAGTCTTTTAATTCCTTTCTCTGTAGGAGGCTCTTTTGGCAATGCCCACGATTTTAGCACGTTATCAAATTCTAATCTCAAATCCCAATGCTCTTTTCTTGCAAGATGATGATGAATAACAAATATTGGCATATTCTTATAATTTTTTATTAATAATAAAATCATGCTTTCGCTAGGTATAGAATCTACTGCTCATACTTTTGGTATAGGTATTGTTGATGATAAAGGAAATGTTTTAGCAAATGAAAGATATGTTTATCAACCACCATTAGGATATGGAATAATTCCAATAGATGCGGCTAATAAATTAAGAGAAAATGCTGAAAGCGTTTTAGAAAAGGCTTTGGAGAAAGCAAAGATAAGAATTGATGAGGTAGATGTTATTTCTTTTAGCAGAGGGCCAGGATTGCCACCTTGTTTAAGAGTCGGAAAGGATTTTGTAAATAAAATCTTGGAAAGATTAGAAAAAGATGTAAAGATCTATGGAGTAAATCATTGTGTTGCCCATGTTGAAATAGGAATATTGAAAACAAAGCTAAAAGATCCTGTAACTCTCTATGTTTCTGGAGGCAATACCCAAATTCTTGCTTTTGTTGAGAAAAGGTATAGATGCTTTGGAGAAACGTTAGATATAGCTATAGGCAACATGCTTGATAGCTTTGCAAGAGAAGCAAATCTTCAGCATCCCGGTGGACCAAAAATAGAAGAGCTTGCAAAGAAAGGAAGTTATATAGAATTGCCTTATGTTGTTAAAGGAATGGATTTTAGTTTTACAGGAATACTTACAGCCGCGATAAGAAAATTAAAAGAAGGCATAAGATTAGAAGACCTTTGCTATTCAATTCAAGAAACTTGTTTTGCAATGCTAACAGAAGCTACCGAAAGAGCCGTAGCACATACTGGAAAAGAAGAGGTATTATTAACAGGAGGAGTTGCTGCAAACAAAAGATTGCAAGAAATGCTTAGAATAATGTGCGAAGAAAGAGGAGCAAGCTTTGCTGTAGTTCCAAGCGAATATGCTGGCGACAATGGAGCAATGATCGCATGGTTAGGAATTTTAATGAGAAAAGCAGATTACAAACCTTTAAAATTAGAAGAGATTGATATTTTACCAAAATGGAGAACAGAAGATTTTGAAGTAATGTGGAAATAAGAATTTTTCTGAAATAATATTCATTCTATCTTCTTGATAAGATTTCTTAAAATTTTAATACCATTCTTTAATTCTTTCTTTCCTTTTGATGTTATCTTATAAAAATTTCTTTCCGGGCCAAGCGAGCTTTTTTCTTTCCATTTTTTAACAAAGCCTTGAGCTTCCAATTTTTTTAGAACTATGTAGCTTGTAACACTTCCTGGACTAAACCCAAATCTCTTTTCAATCTCTTCTCTTAATCTATAAGGATAGTATTTCTTCTCTGAAAGCATCTTAAGTATATATATCCAAAGATTGTCTTTTGTTATCGAGTCCTTAAGTCTTTCGCTAGGTTTTTTCATATCATAAACTTTGTTTTCATAATTTTTAATTTTGCTGGGCTTCTGAAAGCGATTAAATATTTTCTTAGATATGCAAAGATTTTTACCAAGAATCCTTAGTATTTTACATGATAAAATTGTAGTATTTTACGTCATAAAATACTTAAATACTTTTCTATTATTATTAATCAGTATGGGAAAGATAAGAGTAGCGATAGCTGGCTTAGGAAATTGTGCTTCTGCTTTAATTCAAGGAATATTTTATTATAAGAATGTTGAAGATGATCAAGATTTTGTTCCTGGTTTGATGCATAATATTTTAGGAGGGTATAAAATATCTGATATAGAAATTGTTGCTGCCTTTGATATAGATAAAAGAAAGGTTGGAAAGGATGTTTCTGAAGCAATATTTGCAAAGCCTAACTGCACTAAGATATTTTGTAGAGATATTCCTAAGATAGGGGTTGAAGTAAAAAGAGGACCAGTTTTAGATGGTTTTGCTCCTCATATGAAAAATTATCCAGAAGAAAATACATTCTTGATTAGCGAAGAAAAGGAAGTAGACGTAGTTGAAGAATTGAAAAAAGCAAGGGCAGAGATTTTGATAAATTATCTTCCAGTCGGCTCGGAAAAAGCAACAGAGTATTATGCAAATGCAGCATTAGATGCAAATTGCGCTTTTATAAATTGCATTCCTGTATTTATTGCTTCCAACGAGAAATGGGCAAAAAGATTTGAAGAGAAAGGATTGCCAATTATAGGTGATGACATAAAATCTCAGATAGGTGCTTCAATATTGCATAGAACTATTATGAGGTTAATCGAAAGTAGAGGTTGTATAATAGATAGAAGTTATCAACTTAATTTTGGTGGTAATACAGACTTTCTTAACATGCTTGAAAGAAGTAGATTAACATCAAAGAAGATTTCTAAAACAGAAGCTGTAAACTCTTTGCTCTCTAGAAAGCTTAGCTATGATAATTTGCATATAGGGCCTAGTGATTGGGTTCCTTGGTTGAATGACAATAAAATTTCTTATATAAGAATAGAAGGAAGAAAGTTTGGAAATGTACCTTTTGAGATAGATGTTAAGCTTTCTGTAGAAGATTCTCCGAACTCTGCTGGCTGCGTTATAGATGCTATAAGAATAGCTAAGCTTGCTTTAGACAGAAAGATTGGCGGAGCATTGATTTCAGCATCGGCTTATTTGATGAAACACCCACCAATTCAAATCCCAGATGAAAAAGCAAGAGAGATGTTAGAAGAATTTATAAGAGGAGAAAGAGAAAGATAAAAGTTAAGCAAAAAGAAATAGCTTGAATAAAAGTGTTTTTATGGAAAGGATAAGAGGCGTAGTTTTTGATTTTGATGGGGTTCTTGCAGATACTGAAAGATTGCAATATGAAAAGTGGAATCTTGTTCTTAAGAAATTTGGAGTTAGAATTTCGAAAGAAGAGTATATTAGAGATTATGTTGGAAAATCTTCTAAAAATGAGATTCCTAAGTTGTTGAAAGAAAAATATGAAATTCCTATAAGTGAAGAAGAGCTTTATAGCGAGTCGCAAAAATTTTTAGAAACTCTTTTCGAAAAGAAAGCTAGAATTATACCTTTTGCTCTAAAAGCTCTAAAGAAAATTTCTAAAAGATATAAAATCGCTATAGCATCTGGAGAAAGCGATAAGCAGCTTTCTATGAAGTTAAAATCCGTAAAATTAGAAAATTACTTTCCTCCAGAAGTTAGATCTACAGAAGAAAGAGCAGGAAGAGGAAAACCTTACCCTGATATGTATATACTTGCAGCAAAGTTGATTGGATTATCCCCAAAGAATTGTCTTGCATTTGAAGATACAGAAAAAGGTGTTATAGCAGCGAAAAACGCTGGATTATATGTAATAGCCCTCCCTAATGATTTTACAAAAGGCCAAGATTTTTCAAAAGCAGATAGAGTAGTTTTCGGTGGTTGGAAGGAATTTTTAAGAGATCCGCATCCGCTTGAGATTTAATTTTTTACTTGAGATTTAATTTTAGTGATAATTATGCTAAAGGAATTTTTTGACACAGATAGAATTTCTCTCAAAGTTGGAAGAATATTTTCAAAGCTTCCTCTAACTCCAAATCAATGGACATTAATCTCTATAATTCCTGCATTTTTTGGTTTTTATTTCGCAATAGAAAGAAAAATTTTAGAGGCATTTTTTTCATTTCTCTTTGCTGGCTTGCTAGATGGGATAGATGGTGGTGTAGCAAGATTTAAGGGAAATGTAACAAATTTTGGAGCCTTCTTAGATGGAAGCCTCGATAGAATAGTTGACTTTCTTCTGATATTTTCCTTTTTGTTTTTGGATTTGGAATCAAGTTTATTAATGCCAACAGAATATTGGATTACAATACTCGCATATTTTTGCTTAATGCCTACATTTGAAGTTGCATATGCAAACCATAGAAAAGCTGTGGACGATCCTAACGAAAAGGTAATATGGAGAATTATGCATCGAACAGAGATCTATCCAATGCTATTACTAGCTCTTCTGCTTGCAAGATTTTCTAAAAAAGCAAGCTTTTTGGTTTTAGTAGCGACTACGATACTTTGTATTATAACTACGGTGCAAACTATAATTTTAACTTATATAAAATCAAAGAAGCTAGGAAGAGTATAAACATCTTTTAATTTCGAGACGAAAAATCTAAAATATGGAGAAAGACAAATTGCAAAAAGAAAAAAAGGAAATAAAGCAAGTAATAATAGTTAGAAAAGATCTGAATATGTCAAAAGGAAAGATAGCTTCTCAATGTTGTCATGCATGTTTGAATGCTTATGAAAAATCTAATGAAGCTATAAGAAAAATTTGGAAGGAGCAAGGAGAAAAAAAGGTTATTTTAGCAGTAGATAATTTGGAAGAATTACTTAAGATAAAGAGAGAAGCACAAAAATTAAAAATCCCTTCATTTCTCGTAAGAGATGCAGGAAAAACAGAAATAAAAGAAAATACAATAACTTGCCTAGCTTTGGGTCCAGATTATTCTGAAAAGATAGACAAGCTAACAGGTAAATTGAAGACTCTATAATTTTAATTGATAAAAAGCTATGGTAAATTGAAGACTCTAATTTTATTGATAAAATGCTATAAAAAATAAATTTAAATGTTTTTAGATTAGAAATCTATCAACATGGCTGAAGAAAAGGAAACAAAAGAAAAGAAGAATAAGAAGGAAAAGAAAAAGACAGAAGAAAAAGTACAAGAGTTTCAAGAGAATCTTTTTGAAGATCTAAAGCTTTTTGGAAAATGGAAAAGTGACGTAGAAGTTAGAGATCCTGGTTTGAAAAGATACATAACTTTGAAGCCTATAATAATTCCTAAATCTTGTGGAGCCCGAGACTATAGAGAAAGATTTCAAAAATCAAAGATGCATATCGTTGAAAGATTAGCTTTACATCTTATTGTTAGTGGTCATTCTGCAAAGAAGCATAAAATAACCTCAGGAAAGTTTGGCGGAGGATTATATACTGCGCTTAAAGTCATAGAGAAGGCTTTTGAAATTATAGAAAAAAGGACTGGAAAGAATCCTATAGAGGTATTAGTAAGAGCTATAGAAAATGCTGCCATTTGCGAGGAGGTTACAGGGTATCAACTTGGTGGAATAATTGCAAGAGTAGCTGTAGTAACCTCGCCGCAAAGAAGAGTTGATAAAGCCTTAAGGATAATCTGTCAATCAGCATACAAGATTTCTTTTAACAATAAAATAGATATTGCTAATGCTCTTGCTGAAGAGCTAATAAATGCTTCAGAAAACTCTAGCAAATCCTTAGCAATAGCTTATCGTGAACGAACAGAACAAGAAGCAATGGGAGCAAGATAAGAGAGAAAAAATCAAAAAGCAATTTACACGAGCATTTCAAATTATTTTTTTATTTTCGAGAATATATAGGTAAAAATAGTGAAGAACATGCCACAGGCATTTCGCTACGTTAAGTTAAACATCCCTGGTATTGATAAGCTATTGCCAAAAGGAGTTCCAGAAGGAGAACTCATATTACTTTCAGGATCTTGCGGAATGGGAAAAACAATATTTGGTTTGCAATATCTCTATCTTGCAGAGGAGCCTGGCTTATATGTTAGTTTTGAGGAAAAGATAGAAGAATTAAAGAATCAAGCCCTTGCATTTGGTTGGGATTTCGATAGATTAGAAAAAGAAAACAAAGTAAGAATGATAAAGTATGATCCATTTAGACTTATGGATGTTTTTGAGTTAATCGAGAACAATATCCGAGAAATAAGGGCAAAAAGGGTTGTAATAGATTCGATATCTGCCTTCTCTCTTCACATTCGATCAGAGGCAGAGGTTAGAAGATCTTTACTAGAGCTTTCTGAGATATTGAAAAAGAATCTTTGTACATCAATACTTATCTGCGAAAGCGTGCCTGGGTCTAACTCAATTTCAAGGTTTGGGGTTGAGGAGTTTGTAACAGATGGTGTAATAGTTTTAAGAAGGGTGTATCAGTTCGATGCCTTTAGAACAGCATTAGCAATATGGAAGATGCGCGGTACTGTGCATTCAACAAGATTTCATTTTTATGAGATTACAGATAAAGGTATTGTTGTTTTTCCAGATAGAATAGTAGACATGGATAGAGCAAAGATATTTTGGTAGTTTATTTTTGATTTAAAATTAAGGAAAAATAAATATTTATTTAGGTTGATATAAATGGAAAGAGTAAAAACAGGAATTCATGGTTTAGATGAAATAATAGAAGGCGGATTTGTTCCAGGATCTACTATACTTGTGTGTGGTCCCACAGGCTCTGGAAAAACAATATTTTGCGGTCAATTTCTTTGGTACGGATTACAAAACAATGAGCCTGGAATTTATGTCACTTGCGAAGAAACGCCAGAGGATATAAAAAAGGATTTGATAAGATTTAATTGGGATTTTGAAAAATATGAAAAGGAAAAAAAGTTTATGTTCATATTTTCAGATCCTTTTGGAATAAGTAGAGAGCATACCTCTACTTACACTATGTTTGAAACAGCGTTCATTGATGAATATGTAGAAGCGATAAAAAAGATAAAGGCAAAAAGATTTGTTTTTGATTCTGTTTCTATAATGGGAATGTATTTCAAGGATATTCATGAAACAAGAAGAAAGTTATATCTTTTGATTCAAGCGCTGAAAAAAGCAGGTGTTACATCTTTATTAACAAGCGAAATACCAGAAGGTTCTAACACGCTTTCACGCTTCGGAGTAGAAGAGTTCGTTGTTGATGGAATAATCAGGCTGGATTTTGTTAGCATAGGACCACAAGCTGGAAGGCATCTATTAGTTAGAAAGATGAGAAGAACAGCACATAGCGATAATTCTTATCCTATCGAGATAGGAAAGGATGGAATAAGGGTTTTAAAATTATAATTTAGGAATGAAGCAATACTCTATCATAATAAAGCCATTCCGAAGAAGGATTGAAAATAGTTTTAATCTTTTTCCATTTTCTTTTTACTCATTTTATTTTTGCTAGAATCTTGATCACTTCTTATCCTAAGAGAATAATGCGAAAAATTTTAAAATTTGTGCAACAAAGTATATTTAGTGCATTAATGCACTATTGTGGCAATAATGTCACGAGAAAAAATAATTGAAGCTCTTGAAAAAAGGCCGAGTGGCCTAAGTATTTCTGAGCTTGCAGAGGCTACGGGATTACATCGAAATACTGTTTCTAAGATTATAGAAGAGCTAGAAAAATCCGGAGAAGTAAAGATGAAAGAAGTTGGGAAAGCTAAGATTTATTTTCTAAAAACTTATGAGGCAATTCATACAACTCTATATGGATATAGAGGAGTAAATATATCTATTGGTATAGGAATATCCGATCTTTCCGATGGCTTTAACGCAGCTGTTTCTGCAGCAAAGCAAGCAGCAATGCAATCCTCTAAAGGCGCTATGCCAACTTTTAGTATTGTTTTTGTTTCTTCTAAGTATAACTCACAAATAGATAAGGTGGTTCAAGGCATCAATAAGATTCTTGGAACTAGCTGGATTGGCTGTACAACAGATAGAGAGATAAATTCTATTTTAGGCTATAGCGAAGGCACGATTCAAGTACTTTGCATAGATACGCCACATCTTTACTTTGGTGTTGGAGTTAGTGAGAATTATAGAAAAGATCCTTTTGAAGAAGGAAAAAAAGCTACAATGCAAGCTATTGAAAATTGTCCTATAGATAGGTCAAGATTTGCGACAACACAGTTTATGAGAGGAAGTAAAAAAAGTTTTACTGAGATCATTAAGAATCCGCCATACTTTATATTAACATTTATCGGCGGAACTTATTATGAAAATAAAGTTATTATTCCTGGAATGGAAGGAGAATTTTTAGATGGAATAAAAGAAGTTGTAGGATCTTTTATTCCTATTGTAGGCGCTTCGGCATCTTCAAAATTAGAGGATATGATGGAGTTTAAAGGTGAAAATTATGTTTTTGCTAATGGAAGATATTATAAATATGGTGCAGTTGTTTGCTTTGTTGTTTCAGAGTTACAGTTTTCTTTTGGGTTTTCTCATCCTTACGACTTAACCAATGTTTATGGAGTTATTACCAAAATTTCTAAGGATAGAAAAACTATAGAAGAGATAAATAATAAACCTGCGAAAGAAGAGTATAAAAGGCTTGTATCAAGTATAAAAGAAAGATTTTCTTTGGATGCAGTGCTAGAGAAAATATTTGCAAAAAAGTATGAGGATGTGTTACTTTTTATAAAATACCCAGCAATATTTGTAACTACGCTTCATGAAGGTTTTCCATTAGCACTTCGGCCTTCTTTAGATAACAAAACTCTAATCTCGCCTCAAAAGGTTACAGAAAACATGAGCTTCGTTATAGGCAAGTACAATAAAAGAAAAACAGTAGAAGCAACACCAAATTCTATTAAAGAAGATATTAAAGCGGATAGACCCGTGTTTGCGCTGTTGTTTTCTTGTGCTGCTCGAGGATTTTTATTACATAAGACACGTACAATGGATAAATTTGTAAAAAATTTGAGTAGTTTGCTACCAAGCTATATTGGGATCTTTGCGAACGGAGAAATAGGTGGTAGAAAAGAATTTAAATTTATGGGTTTTTCAGATATATATATATTGTGTTTTGACAAAATGGTAGTATAATATGGTGAGAAAATGGATACAAAAACAAAAGAAAGAAGCTATAGAATGAGCCCAGAAGAAGTAAAGGAATTGAAGCTTGTCGGTATAAGAAAAAATTTTGAACATCATTATACCAACAACCTTTTATATAGGATGTATTGCGAGCTTCTACCAAAATACGGGATAGGAAGAAACGTCACCCCAGATGATATAAAAACCTACGAGGATTTGTACAAAATACCTCTTATTCCATCAGACTTTTTTAAGGAGCTTTCGAGAATTGGTAAAGAGCGTTTACTAATAACGAGAGGGGTAGAAGCATCTATTTACTTTACAACTAGCGGGACTACAGGAACTCAAACCAAATATTTTTTCGATAGAGAGAGTTTAAAAGAAATAAATGAAGAGAACGTATTTACATGCAGAGAGATACTAGAGATTAACGATAATGATGCAGTAATATTCCTAACACCACCTATAGAAAAAAGCAGGACTGGCTTAATCAGAGGAGGTTATATGATGTTTAGAGAAATTGTAGGAGATGATAACATCTACTTCTTGTATCAGGAGGAAATTGAAGAAAACCCAAGTGAACTTCTAGAAAATCTTGTAGGAAAAATTAGAGATAAATGTCAAGGAAGAATCCATCTCTATGGTCCACCCTTCGTGTATTATGAAATCGTAGAAGAATTAAGAAAGAAAGGCAAGAGAATAGAAATAGATGGGATTGCAATGACTACTGGCGGATGGAAAAGATGGGTGGGTGGTGAAGTACCAAAAGAGAAATTGTATGAAGGTATTGGTGAAAGGCTTGGAATACCTGAAAAGAAAATAAGGGATGGATTAGGACTTACAGATATTTTCATGTGGTGTCCTGAGTGTGAGTATCATGAAAAGCACGTACCTCTAGGAGTTCACGTCTCTGTAAGAAATCCAGAAGAATTTACAGCTCCTGTAGAACCAAGAGAAGAGGGGTTGCTAGCGTTTATGTCTCCTTATATAAAATCCTATCCTGCATATGTTGTAACAGGTGACATTGGTGTTGAAACAGTTTCTGTAGATGAATATTGCAGATGCGGAAGGATAGGAAATGCAGTTGCACACAAGAGAAGAGCAAAGGGAACACAACCAAGAGGTTGTGCGCTAGTTCTTGAGGAGTTACTAAAAAGGATGGAAAATGAAAGAATATAGAGCTTACAGCATTCCAGGAGATAAGACCATAAAGGATTTTCCCATAGAGATTAATGGAGTTAAAATTTATTATCCTTTAAGTCCAGAAGAGTTGATTGAAGAGTTTATAGAAACAGTAGATGAAAGGCGAAGTCGATTTAGAAGTAAATACAAAGCAAAAGAAATACCAAAGATATGGGAAGAAGCAGGAAAAAGGTGTAAAAAAGCCTGTAGGGAAAATTTAGAAGTTTTAAGTGCAACTACAAAATTTCCTGAAGAGGCCTTAATATTATATATAGAAAATATTTTTGACAATCTTAAAGAAGATTATCTTTCTGAGATTGTAGAAGCAGAGCTTGGTAGCATGGATTATCTAGACGGATTTGGAAAATATCTGAAATCAAAAACTACAAGAGTCAAAACAAAAGCATTTGGGCCAAGATATGTTGTGCATATTTTCCCAGAAAGTTTAGGTCCACAACCAATATCAACATTTCAGTCAAGCGTGTTAAAATCTCCATCCATTTCAAAACCTTCATACAACGAGCCCGTCTTTACAACAATTTGGATAAATTCATTAAAGGAAGTAGATGAAGGTATTGGAGATTTTCTATGGTGTATCCCATGGAAGGGAGGAGAAGATTTAGAAGATAGGTTATTTGAAGATGAGAATGCAGCAATTATTGTTTATGGCGCTCATGATACTATAAACAAAATAAGAGCAAAGGCCAAAGGAAAGGTTTTAGGATACCCTCTTAGAGCAGGAGTAGAGATAGTAAGTATAAAAGATTCAAGAGACGTGAAAAAAATTGCTCCTAAAATTGTTAGGGATATAACGTATATGGATCAGACTGCTTGTTTTTCTCCGCATATAGTTTATGTAATTTCAAGAGACTCTTCATATCCAACAAAATTGTGCGAAGAAATGGCTAAAATTATGAACGAACAAAAAATCAGAAGAAAGAGACTAAGCGTGGATGAAAAATCTGTTATTTCTATGTTATATCATACATACTTACTTGAAAAAACCGCAGGGTTAGATGTAGATGTATGGAAAGGAGAAGAATATCTCATTATATATGATGGTACTAATTCTTCCTTTGAACTTTCACCTCTATACAGAACAATAAGGGTAAAGCGAATTGAAAATTTAGAAGATTTAAAAAATACGCTTTACGATTATAGGGAATATCTTCAAACAATTGGAACAAATTTAGAAAAAGAAGAAGTAGCAGATCTTTTCGCTGATTATAACATATCAAGAATCGTGGATATAGGAAATATGCCCATAACTAAAATTTATCATCACGAAGGTATGCCACTCTTTTCACCTTTGATAAAATGGATTGATATTGAGGAAGAAAAGAGACCAATAAGAAAAATAGAAAGGAAATTTTCGATAAGCTATAAATCTAAAAGTATTTAAAAAATTTCTATAATAGTATTACTATTAAGTGATGCTATGGTAGTAGCAGATAAAACTAAAAAAATAATAGTTGAAAGTCCATGGAGCGGAGAATTGTTAGACGAAGTTCCTATATCTAGGAATGAAGAGGTGGAAAGAGAGATAAAGAAAATGAAAAGAAGTTTTAAGGCTAATGGACTTTCATTAAGAGAAAGGATAGAAATAGCAAAAAAATTTGGAAATTATTTGGAGAAAAATGCTCAAGAGTATGCTAGATTAGTTGCAATGGAAACAGGAATGCCAATAAGCCACGTAGAAGCGAGATTAAAAATAGCTTATGATAAATGGAAAGGCGTGGAAGATTATCTGAGAAATGTTTTTGGAGATGAATATGAAAAAATTCTATCAGAAGAGTGGACTCTTGTAGAAACAAGCAAAAATGGTAGACATTATGTAAGAAAGCTTCCAAAAGGAGTATATCTTTTCTTGCCAGCAAATACAGATCCAATGGGTACTATTCATCACTTGCTTGATTTTATATTGGCAAACAATAGAGTAGTAGTAAAGCCAGGAACAAGAGCGCCACTTAGCACTATAATGGCAGTAGAAGATATGAAGAAATTTGGATTAGAAGATTATATAACTTATGTTATAGGCTCTGGTGAAGAAATTTTAGACACGGCATTAAATTCCAACTACTTGGATGGAGTATTTTTCATAGGAAGATCTGAGCACGGAAGAAAGATTCAAGCAAGATGCGCAGAAAAAGGAATTCATTATATGGGCGATTATGAGGGAAATAATTTTATGTTTATTTTGAACGATGTTTGCTCAGATGACAAAAAGCTAGAGCTTGCTGTTTCTGATTTTACTTCTCTCTCAACCTTCTTTAACGGACTAGCATGCACCGCAATAAAAGCTTGCTCACCAGAAGAGAATTATGAAAGATTTAAAGAATACTTAATGCACCAAGCCGAGATTATAAATGAACATATCGGTGATCCTACAGAGAGAAGCACATTGTTAGGTCCATTAATTTCTCCAAAGCTTGTAGATGAATGCTTATATAGTGTGGAAGACGCCTTAAGAAGAAACGGAAAGATAATAATCGGAGGAAAGCCTATAAGAAATCCGAACACAGGAAAATATAACATCATGCCTTATACGATACTTGAAGATATAGGAGAAGGTGCTTACATTCTTTATACAGAAACACCTGGTCCAGTAGTTTGGATTGAAAGAGATTTTAAGAAGATGAAAAGAAGAGGAGTTAAAAATGAGGAAAGATGGAAAGATGAAAGGCTTGGAAGAAATGGTTTAAGATATATAATAGCAACTGAAGACGAAGAGAGAATGAGGGAATTTGCAAAGAGATATAGAACAGCATTTATAACTAAAAGAGCTACAGATGTAGATCCAATTTGGATGTGGGGAGGCTCTGGAAAGACATCTACCTTTGGCGGTGCTGAGTTTTTAATAAAAGAGTGCATGGATACTCAAACACTTTATGATACAGATGATTTTCTCGAGCTTCTTTATGGTTGGCATGAAGTAATGAGAAAAAATAAGTAGAAAAAGTAATGATAAACCAATGAAATAAATTTTACATTTTAATAGATTTCTTGCAAAATAAAAAGTCATGATAGATTTGCAAGAGATAGAAAAAAGATGGCAAAAAGCATGGGAAGAAGAAAAGATTTTTGAGGCAAACGCAGAAAACGGGAATGAAAAGAAAAAATTTTTTATAACAGCAGCATATCCTTATGTTCAAGCTCCTCAACATATTGGTCATGCAAGAACTTATAGCGTTGCAGATACTTATGCAAGATTTATGCGCATGCTTGGGTATAATGTTCTTTTTCCAATGGGTTGGCATATAACTGGCACGCCAATTATAGCGATTTCGAGAAGAATAAAGGAAAAAGATGAAAAATTGATAAAAATATATCGAGATATTTTCAAAGTTCCTGAGAAAAAAATCGAGGAATTTGAAGATCCGAAAAAGGTTATAGAATACTTCATAGAAGAGATAAAAGATGGAATGAAGAGAATGGGCTTTTCTATAGATTGGAGAAGAGAGTTTAATACTGGTGACGCTTGCTACAACAAATTCATTGAGTGGCAATTTTATAAACTTTACGAAAAAGGTTTATTGAAAAAAGGAAAACATCCTGTTGTTTGGTGTCCTTGTTGTGAAAATCCTGTTGGAGAACATGATACATTAGAAGATAAGAAGGGAAAGATTGAAGAATTTACAATTGTTAAATTTTTGCTAAATGGAAACGAAAAAATATATTTACCTGCAGCAACTCTAAGACCTGAAACAATATTTGGGACTACGAATCTTTGGATAAATCCAAATGAGAATTATGCAAAAATCAAAATTAATAACGAAAGTTGGATAGTAAGTGAAAAAAGCGTAGAGAAGTTAAAGCTTCAAAAAAAGAATGTAGAAATTTTAGAGATAATAAAAGGAGAAGAATTGATAGGAAAAGAGGTTATTGTTCCAATTTTAAATAAGATTGTGAAAATCCTCCCAGCAAGTTTTGTTGATGCAAATCATGCTACAGGAGTTGTTTATTCTTGTCCAGCCCATGCTCCTTATGATTGGATTGCCTTAAAAGATCTTGGTAGTAACTACGAAGCTGATAAAATACAACCAATATCTTTAGTTTCTACACCTGGCTTAGGAGAATTTCCTGCAGTAGAAATTTGCAAGAAACTTGGAATTAAAAATCAATTTGATGAAAAGCTCGAAGAAGCAACTCAAGAGATTTATTCTAAGGAATTTCATGAAGGTGTTCTAAAAGAAAATACTGGAAAATATAAAGGTATGAAAGTAGCAGAGGCAAGGGAAGCTGTTAAGAAAGATTTAATCGAAGAAAATCTTGCCGACATAATGTATGAGTTGATTAATAAGCCAGTAATCTGTAGATGTGGTAAAGAATGCGTGGTTAAAATAATAGAAGACCAATGGTTTATAGATTATGCAAATAAGGAATGGAAAGATCTTGCCCACAAAGCAATAGAAGAAATGAATATAATTCCAGATATTTTTAGAAAGGAGTATCATAATACAATAGATTGGCTAGAAGAGCGAGCATGTGCAAGAAAACGTGGCTTTGGTACAAGACTTCCTTTTGATAGAGAATGGATTATAGAAAGCTTAAGCGACTCAACAATATACATGGCTTACTATACTATTTCTCATATAATAAAAGAAAATAAAATAAATGCTGAGCAACTCATTCCAGAGGTTTTTGATTATGTATTCTTTGGGAAAGGAAATATTGAAGAAATTTCTGAATATTCAAAGATTAGTAAAGATGTTCTTGAAAAGATGAGAAAAGAGTTCTCTTATTGGTATCCTTTAGATTCTCGTCATTCAGGCGAGGATTTGATTACTAATCATCTTGTATTTTTTGTTATGAATCATGTCGCAATCTTTCCAAAAGAACTTTGGCCAAAGCAAATAGTTACAAATGGCTTTGTTTTAAACGAAGGGCAAAAGATGTCAAAATCCTTAGGAAATATAATTCCTTTAAAGGATGCTATAGCAAAGTATAGTGCAGATGTAATTAGAATTTCTGTATTGCTAAATGCTTCTTTAGACCAAGATACAAACTTTACAGAAAGCTTAGCAAGAACAATAGAGAATAAGATTAAAGACATATTTTTGATAATAGAGAAAGCAAGCGATATTTTAGAAGAAGAAAATGAAAGATGGATAAGAAGTAGATTGGCAAGATGCATAGACTATGTAACGAAAGCTATGCTAGAACTTAGAATTAGAGATGCTTGCAATTATTTGCTATTTATTTTTACAGAAGATATAAAATGGCATCTAAAGAAAAACAACAAAATTAGCAAATCTTTGCTAATTGATTGGATAAAAATGCTATCTCCTTTCATGCCATTTGCAAGCGAAGAACTTTGGCACAGGCTTGGAAATAAAAGCTTTGTTTCAATAGAGAAATGGCCTGCAAGAAGAGATTTAGATGTTTACGCTGAATTAGAGGAAACATTTATTATAAATTTGATAGAAGATATTAAAGAAACAATAAAACTTTCAAAGAAGGAAAAGGTAAATAAGATATATGTGCAAATTGCAGAAGATTGGAAATGGGATACATTATTGTTTATAAAAGAAAAGGGCTTGAAAGAAGCTTTTAAAGAATTTGGAAAAGACAAAGAAAAATTAAACATCTTACCAAAGCTTGAGAAGATAATCGAAGAATTTGGAAAAGAAGAAATATTAATGATTAACGAGTTCGAGGCTTTGAGAAAAAATAAAAAATTTATAGAAAAAGAAATAGGGATAGAAGTAGAAATTATAAATACATTTAGAGATGATTTGAAAAATATGTTTAAGGAAAAAACATCTCTACCTTTAAAACCAGCTTTATATATAATATAGAATGATTTTGGGGTGATACTTTGAGCGAAAGCATAAAAAAGGAAGGTGAAATAAAAAGAAATGTAATAAAAGAATTGGAGAATATAGGAGTAAGGATACTGCAGCAGATAGAAAAAAATGAAAATCCATATCTAGAAGTACCAATAAGAGCTCTTTCGAATATTCGCTATGATGAAAAAACAAAGTTATTAAAATTAGGTGAAAAGAAAGCAAAAAGATATTTTCTCAATATTGCGCACGCTAAAAAATTCATGCAAACGCTAATTATTGCAAGCAAATGTAAAGAGCTTATAAAAGAAAATATTCATACATCGCTAAGAGATATGTTTTATGCTGTAAAAAGAACATTGCCAGACAGCGATGAAAATACATTTGATGAGCAAAATGAGAGCGACGCTGTAATAGAGGATTTAGAGGTTATGCTTGATCTGCTAAGAGAGCAGTTACACCTAAACGCAGATGTTCGTGGTAGAGTTGTAGGAAAAGTAACAATTTTAGATTCTGGTGATACTATTCATTGGGATAAGCTTGGAAGTGGTGGCTGGGCAATTCCAAGCAACGTTGAGAATATAGAATTCAAACGCGTAGAAGCAGACTTTTGCTTGGTTGTAGAGAAAAATGCAGCATGGGAAAGATTAAATGAAGATAAGTTTTGGAGAGAACACAATTGCATTCTTATAGGTGCTCAAGGACAAGCAGCGAGAGGAACTAGAAGATTGATAAAAAGGCTTAGCGAAGAATTTAATTTGCCAGTTTATGTTTTTTGCGATTGCGATGCTTATGGGTGGTATATATATTCAGTAATAAAGACAGGCTCTATGAATCTTGCCCACACATCTGAAAAGTTAGCCACACCCAATGCAAAGTTTATTGGTTTGACAATGAGTGATATACTAAGATATGATTTGAAAAAATATACTATAAAAGCCACCGAACAAGACATAAAAAGAGCAAAAGAATTGATGAACTATAAATGGTTTCAACATCCACTTTGGCAAAGAGAGTTGAAAATGATGATAGATAAGAAATATAAAGCTGAACTAGAAGCTTTAACATCAAAAGGCTTTAGATTTGTTTCTGAAAACTATCTTCCAGAAAAGATAGAGAAACAAGACTTTTTACCTTAAACATTTTGCTTTAAGTTTAGATTTATAAAAAGATCTGCATGCTAATTGTTAATGATTTCAGATGGAGAAAAACAGATGATGAATACGAACCAGAACTTGTAATAAAAAATGGAAGTGAAAATTTTGTAATCCCATTGATATATAATTCTTTAAACTTCTCTATTGGCGATAGGTATTGCATAGGCTATACTAGAAATAATATGCATTTTGACTGCCCAAAAAATAATAAGGTAGAAAATTCTTTTCAATGTGAAATTTGTAAAAAGTTAGATGATACTCTGCCTTGCACTTCTTGCACAGGAATTTGTAGAAATTTTGATAAGAGACAAGAATGCATGGAAAAAGATTTTTGCATTTACATTGCACTTTTTGGAAATTTATTGAAAGTTGGTATTTCGCAAGAGCAAAGAGTAAAACATAGATTAATTGAGCAAGGTGCAGATTTTGGTGCAGTTATAGCTAAGATTAAAGATGGAAAGCTTGCAAGAATATATGAACAAAAGATAAAAGATTATCTGAATATTGAAGATAGGGTTAGTGGTTATAAGAAATTTTTAAAAAGTTACGTGAATCCGATAAACTCGATAAAAACTATAGTGGAAGCTGTGAACAAGATAAAACAAGATGAAAAATTGAAAATAAATATTGAAAATTTTGTGATCTATGACTTGCGAAAATATTACAATTTAGATGCAATAGAGAATGTGAAACCAAATTTCATAAAAATAAAAAAAGAAGAAAGAATGGAAGGCATTGTAATAGCGGTTAAAGGAAATATTATATTTATGAAGAGAAATCATGATTACATTTGCTTTAATGCTAATGATCTTAAAGGAAGAGAAATATTTGGAATATTATGAAACGTTGACTAAGTAAGCATCTGAGAAAAATTTGAAATGAATTTTAATAAAGTTTTTAAATCTTATGAAATATTCGTTATTTCTCCATAACCAACCAAACGCCAAATATTGTTAATCATCTTAGAAATTACGATCCTTTCGTTCTCTTCTACACATATAGGTATTTTAAGCTTTATCTGAATTTTATCATCTTTTTTAATATTTTCTATTATTCCTAAAGTTTTTGTAACTCCATGAGTAACTATTATATTTTCTCCTTTAGAAAATTGCACATTTTTTACCAATTTAATTTGAACTTCAACATTAGATGTTATTTGAGGAAGATTTTTTCCTGCAATTTGCCCAGCGAGAGAGTCAGCTTTCGTTAGCGAAGGATCCAAAGTTGTCATTATGCCTACAAGACCTCCTGGTGAGCATTCTTCTACTTCAGCATCCCCATGTCTTATACTAACAACTTTTGTTATAATGCTTTTCCACTCATCTTTAAATAATAATCCTGGCTTTATCTCTATCTCATCATTTATTCTTATCTTTCCTCTAGATAGCGAGCCACCTATTACTCCGCCTTTAAGATCTTTTGGTTTTGTTCCTGGCTTATTTACATCAAAACTTCTTCCAATAAGAAATTTTGGATCACCGCCACTTCTTTCTGGCGTTGGAATATTTTCTTCAATTGCTTGAATAACAAAGTTAATATTTATCTTTCTTTGTGCAGAAATAGGAATGATAGGGGCATTCTCAGCTACAGTTCCTTTTACAAAATTCTTTATCTCTTCATAATTCTTTTTCGCTCTTTCTTCAGACACAAGATCTATTTTATTTTGAATGATTACTATATTTTTTACATTTGCTATGTTCAAAGCCATTAAATGCTCTTTTGTTTGCTCCATTATACCTTCTTTAGCATCTATTACAAGCAAAGCCCCATCTACAAGCGATGTAGCTGCTAGCACTGTTGCAGTAAGCATTTCATGACCAGGAGCATCAACAAAAGATACAGTTCTAAGATATTTGCATGAAGTGCCACAATTTGGACAACTATAAATAATTAAAGGAGATGAGAAATAGCCACAAGTTTCGCAGAAATAAAAGTTTGCATTAGCATAACCCAAGCGTATAGTTATTCCTCTCTTTTGCTCTTCAGAATGAACATCTGTACGTTTTCCTGTTAAAGCCTCTACTAATGTTGTCTTTCCATGATCCACGTGTCCAAAAGTTCCAATATTTATTACTGGAATACCAATCTTCTTTTTTTCTTCGACAATTATCACCTCTTTAATTTCTTAGCTTTGCGAAATTTTGAAAACTAAATTTGATTTAGTGCGAATGCTTAAAAATATAAATGCGACTGCCGGGATTTTCGCTTTCCCAACTCTTTAGCTAAAGATTCGAACCCGGGTCACGAGCTTTCCTCTTGCTAATGGGGGGCTCGTGTCCTACCATTCTCCGATTTTATCTCTAGACTACAGTCGCATTAGATTCATTATTAAATTAATTTAGATTTAAAATAAATTTTTTGCAACAATCATCTATTTAAATTATTTAAATTTTTGTCATATCTTAATAATGGTAAAGGGGATATAAATGAAGGAAAAATCTAAGGAAGAAAGAGGAGGCGAAAAGAGAAGCGAAAAAACAATAACTATTAACATATGGATGCTCTCAACGATTTTGTTGGCAATAATTACAGTAGCGATTTTCTTTTTTAGACCAAGTGTTGGTACTACAGGATATAATATACTTTCTCCACAAGATGCAAGCAATAAAGCAATAAAGTGGATAGAAAGTTATTTTAAGGCAAATGGTATTGATGCAACGCTTACTCTAGTAAACGCAAGCGAAAGCGAGAGTGGATTATATCAATTTACTGTTAAGATATCAGTTGGAGGCAGAGAAGATACTTATACCTATTTCGTTTCAAAAGACGGAAAATATTTTATTCCTCAAGCAATAAGCACAGAAGAATTATTGAGTGTTGAAGAAGAAAATAGAACAGAAGAAATAGTTGAAAAGAAAGAAAAGCCAGAAGCTAATGTATTTATAATGAGCCATTGCCCATATGGGGTGCAGTTCCTAAAAGCATATGTACAAGTAATGGAAGTATTTAAGGATAAGGCATCATTGAACATTAATTTCGTAAATTATATAATGCATGGAAAGGAAGAGCTTGACGACAACTTAGTAATTTATTGCATACAAAAAGAGCAGAGAGATAAGCTAACAAGATTCATAAGATGCTTCGTAGAAAGTGGAAATTCAACGAAAT
>JAWBTS010000009.1:0-19050 GCA_039000375.1 Candidatus Aenigmatarchaeota archaeon
TTTACCATAGAAGATGTATTATCTCAGGGTGGTCTTTCGGTAATTGTTAGAGACGCTTATGGAAAAGAAACTACGATAGCTTATGATATTCCAAGAAAAGGTTTTTATAACTATACTTTGCATGCCATCGAATGCTCACCCGGAGT
The DNA here is from genome assembly GCA_039000375.1 of Candidatus Aenigmatarchaeota archaeon. Classification (GTDB taxonomy): domain Archaea; phylum Aenigmatarchaeota; class Aenigmatarchaeia; order GW2011-AR5; family JAHLMP01; genus JAHLMP01. The sequence continues at coordinate 147 of JAWBTS010000009.1, forward strand.
TAATCGAGTAATAATAAAATCAGTAGATAACGCAAAATTCTATGTTAAAGATATAAATATTCTTTTAGAATAGATCTACAACCAAAAGAGTAACATCGATTGTATTTTATTCGTAAGTTCGTAAAATATTCATAAGTTCGTAAAATCAAATCTTGAATTTCAATCCTCAAAAGGCTCGCAAACAAGACAAACCCAAGAATCGCCTATCTTATACATCTTGCTTCCACAAAGTGGGCAAATAGGCTTCATATATTTAATATATGTTGGACTTATATTTATTCTTTATGTATTTTAGTTACTAACTTTCTCGATATCCTTGAAAAGGTTGTCCAAAATCTCTTCTGGATTAAAAACTTTGAGATCTTCATAACCTTGCCCAACTCCTAAAAATAATATCGGCTTCTTTAGAGTATAAGCAGCAGAAAGAACAGCTCCTCCTTTATCGTACACATCAACCTTTGTTAATACTATTCCATCTACTCCAACAGCATTATTAAAACTCTCGCATTGATTTACAATATCATTACCAGTTAATGCATCTAAAACAAGAATTTTGAGATCTGGTTTATTAACTCTACATATCTTTTTCAATTCTTCCATCAAATTAGTATTTGCATGGCTTCTTCCTGCTGTATCAGCAAGCACAACATCGATGCTATTTGCTTTTGCATGTTCTATAGCATCATAAACAACTGCAGCTGCATCTGCGCCATAGCGATGTTTTATCATTCTAATATTTAGCTTTTTAGCGTGCTCTTCTAATTGTTCTATAGATGCTGCTCTAAAAGTATCTGCAGCAGCTATAACAACGGAGAAACCTCTTTTCTTCAAAAGATATGCAAATTTAGCCAATGTTGTTGTTTTTCCACTTCCATTAAAGCCTAAAAATAATATTAGCGTTGGTTTTCCTAATTTTTTATTTTCCTCTATCAACTTTTCTAAATTTATATTTTCCTGATTCAAAATTTCAAAAATTATCCTTCTTAAAGAATTTAATACAACTTTTTCTGTTTCATTTATTTTTATAACTTTACCTACAAGTTCTCTTTTTAGTTCATCATAAATCTTATTAGCGACATCTAAAGCAACATCTGATTGAAGTAAAGAGATCTTTATATCATTTTCTAACTTATCTATATCACTTTCTTTTATCTCCTTTTCTAATTTTAGAATTTTAAATATTTTCTTCTTTTCGATCTTCTTTTCTTCTTCACTAACTGGCTTTTTAATATCTTCTTCAATTTTTTCCTCTATCTCCACGAATTTCTTCTCTAACTCTTTAATTTCTGGTCCAACTTCCTTATATTCTATTTCACTATTCTCATCTTTAATTACATCTTCCTCTTTTTCTATTGAAATCGTATCCTCTTCTTTTTCTATTGATATAACACCTTTTCCTATGCCTTTTTCTTCTATTTTCTCCTCCGACTTTATTTCTAACTCTGAAAATTCCTTTTTCGATTGCTCCTCTTTCGCTACCTTTTCCCTTTCCTCACCCAAAATCTTCTCCTTTTCCTCCTCTTCTTTTCCTAATTTTTCTGATATTTTGTTCGTGATTTCCTTTATTTTCTTTTTTAAAAATCCGAACATAAAAATCTCTTTTAAACTAAAAGATAAAATTTAAATGGTATTATTATAAACTTTAAATACCTAAAGAAATATTTTATTTTCAATTTTATAGAGTTAGGTGGTAGAGTGCTATGATGGAAGAAGAAAAACAATCAGAAGAATCTCTTGAATCTTGGACCCCTAAAACTAAGCTGGGAAAAGAAGTTTTAGAAGGTAAGATTACATCTATTGATGAAATATTTGAAAGGGGAGAAAAAATAAAAGAGCAGGAAATAGTGGATAAACTACTAAAATTAAAGACTGAGATAATATGGATAGGAGGATCTCCTGGCAAAGGAGGTGGGATAAAGAGAACTCCAACAAGAAGAACAGCAAGAATGCATAGATCTGGAAGGAGATATAAAATATCTTCCTTAGTTGTTGTTGGAAATGAAGATGGCTATGTTGGTGTTGGTGAGGGTGTTGGGGTAACGCACCAAACAGCAATAGAAAAAGCTATAAAGAAGGCAAAGCTCAATATAATTCCTGTACTTCGTGGTTGTGGCTCATGGAGATGCAGATGTAATGAGTTGCATTCTATAAAGAGAAGAACAGAAGGAAAAGCTGGTTCAGTAAGGATAATTTTAATGCCTGCTCCGAGAGGTTCTGGTTTGGTTTGCTCTGATGAGCTGAAAAAGCTTTTTATGCTTGCTGGAATAAAAGATATATTGACGAAATCTTTTGGAAAAACAAAAACAAGATTTAACCATGTTTTGGCTGCTTTTGATGCCTTAAAAAAATTAAACGCAAGTAGATGATCTATGATAATTCCTATAAGATGTTTTACATGCGGAAAGGTTATTGGACATCTCTGGGAAAAATATAAAAAAGAGATTGAAAGTGGTAGAGCTCCAAAAGATGTTTTAGATGAACTTGGTGTTACAAGGTATTGCTGTAGAATGATTTTTCTAACACATGTAGATAATTTGAAAGAGGTTGCATCATTCAGAGTTTGATCGCCTTATTTCGATTAATTTTACTTTTTACTATTAACAAATTTAGAGTTATTAGCCAATTCTCTTACTCATAAATCCACTTAAGCTATAACTTAAAAATAATTCTATTCTAAGATATTTTAGAATAGCAAAAGCTAAAATTAATTTTGACAAAAGCTAAAATTAATCTCAATAATCAATTTTCACTACTTTTTTCATTCTTTATTTTTAAAACAAGTAAGGATTAAGAAATTATAAAAGACTTTTATAATCAAAAAACAAATAAAAGTTATGAATAAAATAAAAATAATTCTTATCTTCGTTATGATTTCTTTAACTATATCCTCAATTTATATTCTTAAAGCTATAAAACAAGAAAAACAAGGTATTAAAGCTTTTTCTTCTAAGGAGGATTTCAAACTCTACTTAGAGAAAGCTTCTACAAGAACATATAGCCAAATATTTCTTGGTATAAGCGCTATTAGAGAAGGATTGCCTGAGATTACTATAGAAAGATTGTATGATATTACTACATTAGCTACAGGAAAAGAAGAATCTTCTCTTAGAGTTTCTACTACAAATGTTCAGGTATCTGGAATAGATGAACCTGATATAGTAAAAACTGATGGAAAGAACATATATCTTTCTTCTCAAATTTATAGAACTTTTTGGTATGGGCAAGGCATCTTGCCAAGATATCCTATAGGGGAAACTAAAGTGATAAAATCATTTCCTCCAGAAGAGCTTGAGCTTAAATCAAAAATAAATGAGAGTGGCTATTTATTGCTATATCAGAACAAACTAATTATTTTATCTTATGACGATATAGTAAGTTACGATATTTCAAATCCAGAATCTCCTTCGCAACATTGGAAAATAAAGCTAAACAGCAGTCTAGTTTCAGCAAGGCTTTATGGCGATAAAATTTACTTAGTAACTAGAAAAGAAATAGATTATTTTCATCCTTGCCCTATAGTGCCGTTTTCAATAAATGAAAAACCAATAGTAATAGATTGTTCTAATATCTATCATCCAACAAGCTATATACCAGCGGATACGACTTATAATATTATTATTTTGAATCCAAACACCGGAGAGATTGAAAAATCTGTATCTTTTATAGGAACTTATGGCGAGTCTATTGTTTACATGTCAGAGAATGCTATATATGTTACTTATACTCAAAGTATAGATCAACTCGAATTTTTATTAAACTTCTTTATAGAAAGATGTTCCGACATTCTTCCTTCTAACATTATTCAAAAATTAAAAAATCTAGAAAATTATGACATAAGTAGTAAAGCAAAAGTTGTAGAGGTTGAGTCAATAATATATAGATATCTAATATCTCTAAGCGATGATGAGAGGTTAAAAATTCAAAACGAAATGTGGAAAAGAATGCAAGATTATGAGAAAGAACGTATGCGAGAGTTAACAAAAACAGGAATAGTTAAAATAGATTTGGATATGAATATCAAAGCCTTTGGAAGCGTGCCAGGCAAACCTTTAAATCAATTCTCTCTTGATGAATATCAAGGATATCTAAGAATTGCGACAACAGTTGGCAGCGGAAGCGAAAGTGCAAATGATGTTTACATTTTGGATGAAGATCTAAACTTAATTGGCTCTCTCTATGATTTGGGATTGGGTGAGAGAATATATTCTGTTAGATTTATCCAAGATAAGGGTTATATTGTAACATTCAAACAAATAGATCCTTTCTACATTTTAGATTTATCAGACCCTTCGCAACCAAAGATGAGAGGAGAACTTAAAATCCCTGGCTATTCCTCTTACCTTCACCCTATAGCTGAGAATAGAATTTTGGGCATAGGTAAAGAGGATTGGAATGTAAAAATATCGCTATTTGATGTTTCTTCTGCTGAAAATCCAAAAGAAGTTAGCAAGTATGTATTGGATGAGAGCTGGTCAGATATACTAAATACGCATCATGCTTTTCTACTTGATGAAAAGCATAAGATATTCTTTTTGCCTGGAGGTCGAGGTGGTTACGTGTTTTCTTATGACAATGATAATCTTGAGTTGAAAAAAGCTATAAGTGAAATTATAGCAAGAAGAGCTATATACATAGAAGATTATCTTTACATAATTGGCGATAACAAAATTGTTGTTCTTGATGAAATAAGTTGGGAAAGGATTAGTGAGATAGATTTTTGAAATTTGTCTTAATATAAAAGAAGTTGTTAAATGCTATCAACAAATATCATTTTAAATTTAATTGAATAAATCTAGATTATGATGTTTTATAAAAATGAAATTTTAATAAGCTTTTTAGCTATCTTATTTCTCGCCTCTATTGCTGAATGCGCTAAAATAGATAGTATACAAATAGCTATCGATATAACTGAAGATAACATCGCTAGATTTAATGCTACAATAAATTATCTAGAAGATGTAGAGATGTCTGATTTTTATACTCTTGCAAAAATAGAGAACGTCCGTGTTTTCAAGGGAAATGAGGAAGTTAACTGCTCTCTTGAAGAGCTTCCTCTTGGAACATCGATAGTTTGCAAAAATATATTTACTAAAAAGATAACTTATACATTTTCTGCTACAAACCTAATAGAAAGTGGAAGAAGGCTTAAAATATTTTCATATCAATTTCCAATCACAACATTAATAAATAGGGTAGATATATTAGTAAAAATACCTTTGGGTACAGTAATAGCAGATGAAGCCGCTCTTGAATATACTGGGCTAAAACCATATTATCCTGAAAATGGTGTAAAAGGAAGTGATGGTAGGAGAATTTTTGTGGAATGGAATTTTGAAAATCCGAAGCTCGGAGAAACGATAGTAGTTTCAGCTATTTACGAAAAGATTTTGAAAGACGAATATAACGTATCTCTAATATACTTAACTACCATCGTTATTATTGTTTTTTCATTTGCTATTATATTTCTAATCATAAGGAGAAAAAGAAAAGATATATCAAAGGTTTTGCCAATACTTAATGATGCCGAACGCGCTATAATGGAGGTAATACTAAAATCTCCAGAGGTTTTAGATCAAAGAAAAATTGTAAGAGCTACTGGTTTTTCAAAGGCAAAAGTTTCTAGAGTACTAAAAGACCTAGAAGTACGTGGGCTAATAAGAAGAGAGAAAGTAGGAAGAACAACAAAGATAAGATTGATTTTTGGAAGGGAAGAAAATAAAAAAGAAAATATTGATGAAAAAGTTATATGAATTTTCCAAACCAAAATATATAAATTGATTTATAATCCAATTATATAAACTTTTCCAAACCAAAATCCTTTTTTGTTTTTAAAATTTCAAAACTATCTAGATCTATTTGCATAAAATCTTTTGCAGCAATACTTCTTATTCCTGTCTTTTCTTCAACTATTTTCGCTTGTTTATAGACATTGTGTTTCATCATAGTAAAGGAGAAGTGTTGAAGAATAGCAACTTTTGGTTTTGCGTCACTCTTCATTGAATTTAAAAAGTTTATTACGTCGCTCACACTCATATGCTTTTTCTCCGAATTATTTCTTTCGGTTCCATAAGGAATTAAGACGTTAAAAATGATTAGGTCGCAATTCTCAAAATTCTTTTCCTGATCTTTATAATAAATTCCATCGCTAGTATAGCCTATTGTTTTACTTCCTACTATTTTAAATCCAACACAAGGCGCATGATGCTCAGATTTTGTAACAAATATCTTAATACTATTTTTCTGTAAATTCATTTCATCACCATATATAAGTTCACCACCTTCTACAGCTCTTATGAATTTTGCAATACTTTGATGATATTTGCTCACACATGGATAATATTTTTCACTATATTCTAAGCAATGTTTCTCAGCAATAATTCTTGGATTTCTCATACCATCTAAAATAGCATTTACATCATTTGAGTGATCTATATGAAGATGAGAAAGAAGCAAAAGCTCTGGATCTTTTAATTTCATTTTCCTAAGCCAAACCAAACTTCCCGGACCAGGATCTATCAAAATAGGTATCTCATCTAATATTAAATGCAAACCACCTGTAGCTCTAGCTTGAGAATAGGTTACATTACTTCCTCCACCAGTTCCTAAAAATGTTAAAACATTTCTATACTCGTTTTCCTTTTTCATCTTTCTTCACTTTTCATAATCTTATTGAAAATATTAAGTAAAGTATTTAAGAATAAAAATTAAAATCCAAAAATAGTTTTGAGTGATATGAAAACTTTTCCATCAAAATTTTTTTATAAGTTTGATAATAATGTTATTGAATTTTTTGTAGAGCATGGCGTTTATTACCCAGAAGAAGATTCTATTTTCTTTGCTGAAATCGTGATAGATTATATTTCGAATTATTTTTTTAATTCAATTGAAAATTTGAGCAAAATAAAAAAGATTTTAGAAGTTGGTTGTGGTTGCGGTTTTTTATCAATAATAATCTACAAGCTTTTTGAAAAGCATATTGGAAAAGATGTGAAAAAGATAAAGTTTGTTGCGGTTGATATAAATAAAAAAGCTGTAGAAAATACAAGAATTAATGCAAAGATGCATGGTGTAAAAATAATATCTAAGTATTCAAATCTTTTTGAGAATATTAAGGAAAGATTTGACTTAATAATTTTTAATGCTCCTTACTTGCCTGTTGAAGAAGATTATAACTATAGCGTTTTTCAAAAAGGAGAAAATATAATAAATAAGTTCTTGAGAAATGCAAAAAACTTTATGAATTATAATGCAACCATACTTCTTCTTGTTTCCTCTATTACTCCTATAAAGATCCCAAGTTCGTATATTGCAAGAATAATAAAAAAGAAAAGAATTGATTGGGAAGAGTTGAGAATTTATGAGATAAAGTTGAGATTTTAAAAGAAGTTGCTTTGCCAAATTATCCTTTCACAACACCGATTGGAACTAATCTTACAACAATCTTGCTTATTCCTGCCTCTTGGGTAGTTTTGACGACTTCATCAACATCTTTATAAGCTTCTGGTGCTTCTTCAGCAAGAACCTTCCAGCTAGCAGCTTTAGAGAGTATACCTTTCTTCTCAAGTGCTCTTGCAACATCTTCTCCTCGAGTACTTTTAACCATGCTAACACGAGAAGAAACTCTGCCAGCTCCATGAGCAGTAGAATAGAAAGTATCTTTCGCTGTTTCAGCACCTATTAATATATAACTTGCAGTTCCCATGCTTCCTGGAATTAGAACTGGTTGTCCTATATCTCTGTAATCTTTTGGTAAATCTTCACTTCCAGGAGGAAATGCTCTTGTAGCGCCTTTTCTATGAACATAAAATTTTTTGCTGTCATGAACCTCTATTTTTGCTATATTATGCGCGACATCGTATATTAATTCCAAACCAATATCTTTTTCTTTCATCTTCAAAATTTCAATAAAACTTTCTCTTGTCCAATGAGTGATCAATTGCCTATTAGCCCATGCATAGTTTGCACTTGCACACATTGCTTGAAAATAATCCTCACATTCTTGCGTGCCTGAAGGAGCATATATTAGTTCGCGATCCGGAAGTTTTTTAACTTCATTGTGAAATCTTCTTTCAAGAATCTGAAGATAGTCTGTACAAACCTGATGCCCTAAGCCGCGAGAACCAGTATGAATCATAACGCAAACTTGATTCTCTTTTTCTATTCCAAATCTTTTTGCAATATCTGGAAGATAAATCTTATCTACTCTTTGAATTTCTAGAAAATGATTACCTGCTCCTAAGCTGCCAAGTTGTGGCAAACCTCTTTCCTTTGCTTTTTCTGAAACCTTATTATGATTAGCAAATTTTATACAACCTCCTTCTTCAGCATGCTCCAAATCTTTTTCGTTTCCATAATTATTCTTTACAGCCCATCTTGCACCTTCTTCTAATACGTCATCAAGTTGTGCTTTTGTCAATCTTAGTTTTCCTCCTCGACCAACACCAGAAGGAATATTCTTAAAGATCTTTTCCAAAAGTTCTCTTAATTTTGGCTTTATGTCATCTACACTAAGATTTGTTCTTAAAACACGAACTCCGCAATTTATATCAAAACCTATTCCACCTGGACTTAATCCCCCTTCTTTTAAATCGAGAGCAGCAACTCCTCCGATAGGAAAGCCATAACCAAAGTGCATATCAGGCATCGCTAAAGAATATTTATAAATTCCTGGAAGATATGTTACATTTATCGCTTGTCTTATAGCTCCTTCTTCTACCTCTGCAAGAAGCTTTTCTGAAAGAAATAATCTCGCACTTACATTCATTTCTCCTTCTTTTTCATACTCCCATGTACAACTTCCTATTTTCTTTAATTTTTTCTTAAGTTCGCTTGTCATTTCAATCACTTGAAAATTTTTGTGAAAATTTTATAAGGAATATAATACGCGAGTATTAATAAAATTTTTAATTATTTTTTATTTAAGCATCTTTACAAAAGATTTTCCAATTTCTAATCCAAAATCTACTGCTTGGATTACCTCATCATAAGTAAATCCTTTATTACCTGCTTTTTGAAGTGCGCATAAAAATAATTTCGAATTCTCTTCAAAACCTCCTACAGTTAAAATAGCGTCTGCTGCCTCTTCTTCTATTAGATTTGGATCTACCATAAGCTTTCCAGCTATTTTTGCTACAGTAACCCCAAAAGGAATTCTTTTAATCGGCAATTTTTCTTCTGTCTTTATTGTATAATCTACTTTTATTTCCTCTTCGCTTTCTATTTTATAGCTTGGAAATCTTGTATCTAGTAATGCTGCAATAGAAGCTAAAGTTGCTGCATCTTTCATGTTCCCATCATTATCTAAAACTATTATGTCAAGCATGACCTTCCAAACCTTTTTTGTATTATTGATTTGAAGTTTTTCAAGATCTATTGCTTCACTTTCCCTTATTATTCTATCTATAACTCTTGCAAGCTCTATCGCGTTTTCATCAGGTGGTCCTGGTAGAACCTCTGGAAATGAAAAAGGTACAAACTCTGCATTAACAACAAGAACACCTTCATTTGGTGTGTCTGGAAATGGATCTCCGGGCTCTAATTTTACGCCAGCAATAACCTTTGTACCTCCTATCTCTACTAGGGCTGATCCTTCTGCATTTTTTACAATTCCTCTTTCTATTTTTATTTCTCTATAGTCTTTAAAATCTCTGTCATCTATTCTTCTCCCTTCTTTTATTATTACCTCTTTAACCATGTCCTTTTCCATTATCATCATCTTTTTAATCACCCTCTTTATCCTCTATCCCATGAAGGGAATAGCGTCGAGCTTATATACTCAAATATATAATCTTCTTCTTTTCTTCTTTTCATTTTTTCTTTAAGTTCTTTTAAACTTTTTGCAACCTCTATTATATTTTTATCTTTTATTGCAACCCATCTATTGTTATATTTTTTTATAAGTTCTCCGATATTGTTTCTAAACCAGATAAAATCTTCTATTGTTGACATCTTTTTCACTCTAAATTTAAATCTAAATTAGCTTTTCAAATTTAATTCTTAATTAATTTGATTGCCTGCATCCTGCACAAATGATTCAAGCTCTATCTCTTCGTATTTTTTTCTTAAAGCTTCTGTTTGTGCCTTGTAAACAATTTCACAACCTTTTAATGCAAGCTTTAAAGCTTGTTGAAATTCTTCTCTTGTCATTATCCCATCCATTTGAAGAAGCGTTATCTCTTTTCTTCTAGGGAAATAAACTACTGGCATATCCGCTTCGCCTTCCTCATCTTCTTTTCCAGCTATATCTAATGCTATCTTTCCGTCTATCTTTCCTACGCTTACGCTCGAAACTAAATCTCTCATTGGTATTCCTGCATCCGCTAATGCTATAGCTGCCGCATTAATTGCAGCGCATCTTGTTGAAGCATCTGCTTGTATTATTTCTATATAAACATCTATTGTTGTTCTTGGAAACTCTTCTAAAAATATTATAGATTCTAGCGCTCTTTTTATTACCAATGAGATCTCTCTACTCCTTCTCGTTGGTCCTGGCGGAGCTCTTTCTTTTGTCGAGAATGGAGCCATATAATAGATTACATTAAGCACGCTTCTTTCTTCTTCTTCAAGAAACTTCGGGATTGGTCTTGGCCCATAAACGCCTGCAATTGCCTTTGTATTTCCAAACTCAAAATATCCTGATCCGTCTGCTCTTTTCAATACCCCTGCCTTTGCTACTATATTTCTCATTTCGTCTAATCTTCTTCCATCCAATCTTATTCCATGCTCATTTACCAGATTTCCCATATTATCGCCTCATAAAAAATAAATTTACTTTTCTTCCTCCATCTCTATAGTTATATCTATATCTAAACCTTGCTCCTCTTCTTTCAATTTTTCTTCTTTTCTCTTTTCTGCTTTAGCTAACATTGCATCCAAAAATTCTTTTACTTTATCAGTAAGCCCAACTTTATGAGCATAACTTTCTATTCTTAAAATCGCTTCTATTGCCAACCTTTTGTTTTCTCCTTTTATCCAAATAAGTCCATTTTGCCCAACTACAATTTGGCAACCGGTTTTCTCTTTTATAAGTTCTACCATAGAGCCCCTTCTTCCAATTATTCTCGGTACTTTGCTCGGGGTCACTTTTATTATAGTTCCGCCATAAAGTTTTCTACATCGCTTCTCTTTCATTGTTAGCGTTACTAATTTATTTCTACTTACATTTAATACTTTTGTGAATATTACATCATTAATATCATAATATTTTGTTAAATCCTCTTTTGTAAGATCAATAAACTCATTTAAAGCATCGCTAAGAGAAAGGGTAGCTAGATAAGGAGAATTTATATCTACAAGCCATTTTGATGATACAATATCTTTAATTATTCCAATTACTCCATCACCTTTCTTTGGATTATAAACGCCTGACAAAGGAATAACAAATTTCGTACCATTTCTTTCGTCAGCCAATCCCAAAATCTTAGAAACAACAACGCCTTTTTCAATATAAGTACCACTACCAGCTATTCCATAACCAAGCTCTTCGCCTGGTAAAACTAATCTTCTAGATTTTGCGTGCTCCAATGCTTTTTCATACTCATTATCTAATTCTTTTTTTGAATTTTCATTTAGTGGCATATAATATCACCTAATTTAATCAATTAATCTTTTATAGTTATCTCATTCTCTCCTAGTGTTAAGTTATTGATTCTTTGAAAAACCTCTGTTTTTAATCCAGCTGGAATTTCTACAAAAGCATGTAAGGAGCCGTCTTCCAGCCACTCTATATTTGAATTGAGAGACTTTAGATAACCAAAACATTTCGCTGCATGTTTTGCTGGAATTTTTATATTAAGCTTTATTTTCTCAAATGATATTGGTATAATGCTACTTATAGCCTTTACAACATCATTTATCTGCTCTTCAGATTTTTTAAATATGTCTATATGAACCTTTGCTTCCTCCATTGCATTTAGTATGCGTTGCACACTATGCGCAACCTTTGTTCTCGGATCTATTGAATTTTTTGCTATAAATTCTGCTATTTCCATTTTCTTTGCTTCTAGCTTCTTTCTTCGCATCTCAGTAGTTAGTTGGATTTCTCCGTTTTCTATTATCTCCTTAGCAATCTTTTCTATGTCATCTGTACCAAAGAAATTAATTAAATCTTGCTTGCTTGCTGGCATTCCCTTTTTGCTATCTTTGAAAACATTGTCTACTGCAAGTAGTTTTCTTATATCTATATTTTGGATCTTTTTTTCTCTATATTCATATGCAAGCTCTGGATCTACAAGAATTTCAAATCTCTTATCTCCTTTTTCTATTTTTGCAACAATAGCTTTATCCAAAGTAACCATCTTCACTACCTTCAATGTAACTTAAAATTATTTTGTAATATTAAAAGTCAATAAGAGTATTCGCCTCTAAATTTTAAAAGTTTATAATCGTTCTATATGAAATAGATTATAACGAATTTGAAAATAGATAAAAAGAATTTAATGATTTTTATAGGAATAATTTTTAATTATTCTAAATGGATTTTCTTTGCTTTTCCATCTTTCTTCAAACCATTTTAAAAGATTTTCAAATTCTTCCTTTGAAACGTATCTTACGAATATGCTTCCTTTTTCGCTTCTTCCATGAAGAAATGCAAACTCATATTCTCTATTTTCTACTTGAAAGGATTCTTGACCTATTGACAAAGAAAAATAATATTTATCAATATCATCTTTGACTTCTCCTCCATAAGAAAATATTATATTTTCCTTTAGGTAACAAGGCCTTACAGAGCAATATTCGACATGATGCAAAATATCAAATAATACATTCTCTGGCAGCTTATCTCTCATTCTAGATTTTGCAAAAAGATAATTCCTCATGTTATGAGATTTGTCATCTATACCTTCAAAATAGCTTTGAATTGTTCTCTCTTTAAAAAATCCTTCTCTTATTAATCTTGCTAAGTGAGGAAAAGCTAATGCAATATTATTTACATCTATCTCTATTGTCTCGTTTTTTATAGCATAATCTCTGAAGATCTCTCTTGCTCTTAAAGCCTCTTCATAATACGGCCTATCTTTTAAGGGATAGCACGTTGCAATATACCTTTGCTCTATAGGATTCAAAGTAACTTTTATTTTATTCATAAAAAGAAAATTTGACTGAAAATATTTTTAAGTGGGTTTAAAAATCTTAAACCTAAATTTTATTACTTCTCAAGGCTGTTCCCATTCTATTTCATAGTAAGTATTTTTAGAACCAGGTAAGCTTATTCTCTTTGCAACATAATAAGTTACAGATGTCTCTCTATCTGAAATGGCAATTATCAATCTTAATCCCAAATCGTCAGCTCTTCTCAATGCACAAGCAAGCTCTTTTCCTCCGAGCTTTTCATCTTCTGTAAATGCTATAATGGCAAATTTTGGAGAATCTTCATTTGGTTTTTCAATTCCTATCTTTTTTCTATGATAACCTATAAAATCTATCTCTCCTTTTTCATACTCTTCTTCCTTCATTCCAGGAATTGCCATTATGAAGGTTTTTCTAACAGAATGAGCAACTCTAACAGCACGGGCCCACTCACTCATTCTCATTCTAACTTCTTTAGGAAAAACGTGTATCACATGCTTGGAATGTATCCACTTACTTTTCTCTTTTATCGGAGATGCTCCAGGAAAATAAAGTCTAAAATGCGTACCAAACTTAAATCCAGTTTTAATTATATATCCACGAAGTCTCCAATCTTCGTAAACATCTAGCAAAGCCTCAACATTTCTCTCCTGCTTTTTTATCTTTTTCAATAAACTCTCGAAACTTAATTCTTTTCCTGTCTTCATGCTTCTCGCTACGTAGCCGTGTTTTACTAAAAATAAAGTTTCAATAAAATCTAATTTTAGAAATTTATCTCGAGTGTGTTGTTTATAAACCCCAAGTTGACCAAACCAAAAATCTTCGAACAATTTTTCTACATTTTCGTCTGCCTTTATCAAAGATATTGCATCTTCTTCTATATAGATTAATTCTTTATCTAATTTCGGAAGTGTAAAACTTCTTGAAGGATAGCTTATACTTGGACTTCTTTCAAAATTCTTTTCTTCAATTCTATCTATAAAGCTTGGTATTATGCCGCGATCGCGCCAATCTCTATAAACATTATATTTTGCAAATATCCTCTTAACATTAGAAAAAATTTTTAGAAGATCTAAAAAATCTAGTTGCTTTTCATCCTTAAAACAACTTATCTTTCTTATATTTACGAGATATAAAGCTTCTATTGGATTTAATTCTAGCCTATTATCTTTTTCTATACCAAAAAAACTTTCTTTAAGTATTCTTGCACTATTATTATCGAAAGCAAAAATCTTATTATCTTTATCTAAAATCAACTTTGGCTTTTCTCCATAATAAAACTTTTTTTCTTTAATTTTTTCATGCTTCAAATTTGTATCGTTTTCACGGTCCATAAATCTCTACCATACGAATTTCAATTATTTCGCTTATTATGATATTCTAATTTATTTCATTTTTTCTATTAGCTTTGCTTTTTTTATAATTAATTCTCCGCTTCTTGTTTTTTCATCCCAAGTTTTTTCAAAACTTTCTATTTTTATTGACTTATTAAATAATGGGCAATCCAAAACTAACGTTTCAAACTCTCCGCCTTCTCCACAAATATTAATTTTATATTTTTCACGAAGCCTTTCCAGTTCAATTATACATCTTTCATCTATCTTTTTTCCCAACCATGAAGAATCTAATCCATAGCTTGCAACAAGCGTTATTATTACATCAAAACCATCTCTTATAATGCTTTTCAATATTTCAAGTTCATCTTTTTTCCATAGTGGAGAAATATGTAAAAGTCCCAATGAGTCGCAAATACTGCTTATTCTTGAGTATTGATAATTGCTTTTTATGGCGCCACTAACTATTGCCTCTACTCCTTTTTGTTTCAATCTTCTTAAAATCCTTTCTAAATCTCTCAGTTCCTCATTCTCTATTCCTTTTGATTTTACATATATTATTGGAATTTTCATCGCTTTTGCTTGAAGTTTCGTAATTTTTATATTTGATGTATGAAACATATAGCTTTCTTTATTCTCACTTTCAATCGTAACTAAATATTTTATTTCGTTATCCTTAGAGCATAAATAGGTTGCATAAGTAGAATCTTTTCCTCCAGAGAATAATGAAGCCACATTCATATTACCACTAATTATAATTATAACCAATTTGAAAAATAAAGAAAATTAAAAAATAAAATTTGTTTTATATTTTTATTTTTTGTTCTCTCTCATATACTTTTTTGCCATCTCTGCTATTACATCTTTTAATCCAAGGCCTATTGCAATTGCTAAACCCAATCCGATGGATCCGATTATAATTAGCAATATATTCTCTACTAGCGTTGTTGGAATTCCTAAAATTGGCAGTGCCATAGCAATTGCCACATACATTATGAAGAAGAAAATTACCTTACCAACTAAGCTCCCGTAGTGTGTTTCTGATTTTTTTAGTTCATTTCCTATAAACTCTCCAAGCAAATAACCAACTATTATTATAATTGCTGCTCCTATAATGTTCGGAATAAAGTTCATTATAGATGCTACCCAATTAGCAACTACAGGTACGCCCAAAACTTGCTCTGAAAGCGCTGCCGAAATAAATGCTAAGTAAATCCACCATCGAGATATTATGGAAAATATCTCACTTGCGCTCATTACTTTCTTTTTCTTTAATGGAAGATAGTCATCAATTTTTAGCCTTACTAGAACCTCTTTTACTATTATTCCTACTGCTTTTCCAGCCAGCAAACCTATTACTAGAAGCACTATCGCAGCCAATAGATTTGGTATGTAGTTTATTGCTATTATCCCGAATCTTTCTAGAATTGTTGCTATAGCAACGTTCATTTTTCTTCACCTTACTATTTATTTTCTTTAAATTTATTTATAAAGTTTATAGAATTCTCGATGAAATTTTTTTATCAACTAAATAAAGTTAAAATGAATCAACTACATAAAGTTAAAAAGATCTTCTAATTCTTCTTCAAGCTCATTCTTAAGATCATGGTAGAGAAGATTGAATTTGATATTATTAAATCTATCTCTCACTTCTTTCGCTATCTTTCTTATTTTCTTAGGTAGAAAAGGTTTTATAAATGCTTCTAGATTTTTACTTTCTTGTATTTTATGCTTTTCAAAAATTTTACTTATTTCCTCTTTACAATTGCTAGGCATGTAATCATTTGTTATAGATTTAGAATGTTTTACATAATACAATGAAACCTTTGGAATGTAGTTTATTTCAAAACCTCCATATCGAGCTGCCTCTACAGCAGAGAGATGCGCATCTAAATCTTCACCAAAAGAATAAGGTGCAAAAATTCCATCTTGTCCATATTTCTCTCCTACATAATCTTTCAAGTAGCGTAAAAAATCAATATCGAAAAATAATGTTAGATGATTTCTTGGAAATCCATCTTTGCTTGCTTTTATTATACTAAGTACTTTTCCTTTTCTATTGCAGATAGCGATATCAGAGCGAGTAAACCCTTTTTTCAAACCCTTTGCTCTTGTATTTATACCTTCCTTAGGAAGCAAATCATCTGAATCAAGGAATGTAATTCCGTAAATATTGTTCTTTTCTTCTCTTGTTAATATTTCTCCTCTTAGAATAAGCTCTATTCCAAGGTTTCTCGCATAAGATGGAGTGCAAATCTCTTCTGGTTTTCTATCCCTTTTGACATATCTTATTTTAATGTTATTGTTTTTTTGCCTTATCGAATCTTCAAACTCTCTTATAAAATATTTAACATCAGAGCTAGAGCCATCATCAACTACAACATGTATCAGAGGAAAATCAGATGTTTGACCGGCAACACTACTTATTGTATATCTAAATAGCTCTAATCTTCCATTTTCTGGTGTTGCATAGATTGGGGTAATTATCGCTACGTGGTGTTTCATATTTTTTATAATGATTTTGTAACTATTTAAAGGTTATTACACTTTTACTACAGGAAAATATTTTATGATTTAAATTCTCATAAGAAACTCATTATAAAAATTGTAAGAAATTAAAAAGAAGCGCTGGGAGCAGGATTTTAGCGGTTTTCACATTGAATTTTTCATTAAATTCTCGTGAATTTTCTTATAATCTCACTTGGATCAATAATTTGAAATTTTGATATTTGAAATTTTAACTTTGGATTTCATTTTGAACTACGATATTTTTACATTTTTAATTACGATTTTCATTTAATTTCATTAGCCATTTTTTGTATTTTCTTAGCCATTGCAATTTTTTAATTCTCACAAAGCTTGCGAGATGTGAAAACCGCTTCGAACCTGCGCGAGCTTTACGCTCACCAGCTTTTTGTAAAAACTCCAAGCTGGCGCTTTGGACCACTCAGCCATCCCAGCACGAAATTCTATATTAAAAGAAGTGATATACAAAAATTAAATAATTTACTTCGTTTTTATTCCTATTAATTCGATAAATCTTCGACATTTTCTCTACTTCAAATTGTTTCCATATTTTTTTCTGTATTTGTTTAAACAATTTTTAATACCTTCGTTAGAAGGTAAAATGTGAACAACGTGAGATGAAGATTCGTAAATCTCATCAACTACTATATCACTTCTCACAAATGCGTAAGGATCTAAAAATTCTCCATCGTGGTCTAACAGATCATACTTTTCTATTGATTCTACCACCCTCTTTATTTTTTCTTCCATTCTTTTTTCAGTATCTTTTTCCGGATTTTTCCTCACTAATAATTCTATTCCATCATATAGCGCTCCGATATAGTCTTTGAAAACTTGATAATGGATCTCAAACCTTTCTCTCATATCTTGAGATATTTTATTTCTTGAAGTATAAGGAAGGTGAAGCCATGTTACTGCTCCACATGGCCTTATGTCTAGCGTTTCCTGTGCTTCTAATGCAAGATTGGGATATATACATGCGATAACACCAAGTAAAGCAGACCCCCTATCTTCTGAAAGGATTCTATCTACTTTCACAAGTTCTATATCTCCAGAGGAATCTAAAATTTTTAGATAATCTCCTTTTAATTTTGCTCCATTCAAATCTACTATTCCTATAGCTCCGTATTTTATTCCTCTTTTGTTTAGATTTTTAGCTATTGTTGATAAAGATCTTCCAGAAATTACAGTATCCAAAATCAGAGGACGATTTATTTGTTCGATCTCTCTATAAAAGTTTGCTTCTTCTTGTCTTCCTTCGACCTCCTCAAATACAAAAGTAAGAAAGTTAAACTTATCGTTTTTAGCCCTTTCTTCTGGAGCTAATAAGAATGATGCTATTACATCTGCTCCATAATTTCTTATAGCGTCTGTAACATAATCCTCTGTTACTCCGTATCTTTTTTTCAATCTTTCTGTAAGACTTACATCTGCTGTTAATGGATAAGGAATAACTTCGATTTTTCTCGATTTTCCATCTCTATATTTTTTTCTATTATTCTCATTGGTTATGAATAATGGTAATCTAATTACGTTGTATAATTCTTCATAATCTTTTTTATCTCTCGCGTACTCTTCTATCGCTTTTAATACTCCACGAAATACAGGGCAGGCTCCTCTACTAGGAACTATTATACAATCCATTCCATCATCATAAGCTTCCTTTATTCTTTCAGCTGCTTCTGCACAACCTAATCCGAGTGATAGGAAATTATCTTTTGTGAATTCATCCACTATTTTTGGCATGTTTTATTTTATTGTTTTTAAAGTTTAAATACTTTTGTATTATTGACAACTTAAAAGTGGTTACATATACTTCTTTATCTCTCAAAGTCTCACAAATGATGTGAGAGTTGCTTTAAAATTTATTTATTATAAAATATATTTTTTATATAATTTATCATAAAATATATTTTAAAAAATATATCTTATAAAAAATTTTATAGAAAAAATTTATTACAGAAAATATATCATAT
>JAWBTS010000010.1:0-18729 GCA_039000375.1 Candidatus Aenigmatarchaeota archaeon
AACTCTTCTATTAAAGCTTTTGGTTTTGTTGTAATTTTAAATTCGATTTCTGAAGGAAAAGCTAACCTATAGTTCTTCCAGAGAAAACGCTTATCCATAAATACAGCAACTCCGTAATCGCTTTCTTTTCTTATGCAACGACCAGCGCTTTGAAGAGCACGATGAATGGCAGGGTAAACATATCCATATTCCCTCCCCTTTCCAAATTTTTTATCGTAGTATTCTATCAAGGCCTTTGTTTCTAAGTTAGGTTGACTCAAACAAAGACCGATAATTATAACACATTTTAATACGCCGCCAAAGAAGTCCACGCCTTCTGCAAAAGAGCCTGCTTGAGTTCCCAATAAAATACCTTTAGAGGAACTCATAAAATCGTTAAATAGCTTTATTTTCTCTTCTTTGCTACTATTTTGAATTTCTAAAAATATTTCTCTATTTTTCAGATCTTCTCTCAGAAGATAGTATATCTTGTCTCTAAGCTCATAACTTGGAAAAAAAGCAGCTATATTTCCATTTACACTAGAAGAAATCTCGACAATATAGTTAGCGATCTTTTTTAGGTTTTCTTCATTTCTTTTTTTGAATTCTGTAGTTACATCTGGAATTATTATATTTAATCTATTTTCTGGAGAAAAGCAAGATTTGTAACTTTTACATATTGTATTTTCTTCAAATCCTAATAGGTCGCGATACATATGCATAGGCGTTAAAGTTCCAGAAATTAAAATAACACTGTGAGCAAGCAATATATCTTTAGAAATTGTTCTTGGATCTAAGCATACATAATTTATAGAGATTTTTTCCTTCTTTTCTTCAATTTCCTTTTTTAGTATTCTCGCATAACCTTCATCGCCACCTTCCCACATTTCCAAGAATCTAGAAATGCTTCCTATGTAAGATCTTTTTCTCTCTTCTCTTACTTCATTTGCAGCTATTTCAAAATCCTCTATTATCTTATAATAATTGTCTATCAATTCTATCTCTTTTTTCAAATCTTCCTTTTCTATAAAAAATTCATCTTCCTCTCTTCTTTTTGCTAGGTTTATAATTATCTTCTCTATTTCAGAAATTTTTTCTTCTATCTCTAAAAAGCCAAATATTTTAGCTTCTTTTTTCGCGTTAGCTATAGTTCTTGTCGTAAGCTTAGCGGACATAATGTTTCTTATTCTATCAGGAAGATTGTGAGCTTCATCTACTATTATTATTGAATCTTCTATAGATTTTTTCGTTCTAGCAAATAATTTTTCTCTTATCCATGAGAATATGTGATAATAATCACAAACAATTAGATTTGCCCTTTTTGCAACTTCTAAAGCAATCTCATAAGGGCATAGGGTCTTGCACAATGATTTAATTTCTTCTGCATGAAGAGGTTGAGAGTTTAATATTTTCTCAACAATTTCGCTTGCACTTTCGCTAAGCTCACCCCTTTCTCTTGTATTGTTATAAAAAATGCATCTTTCATTTCTTTTCATAGTTGCACAATACTCATTAAAATCTTGAGTTGTAAGAAAATCTACTCCAGAAATTTGACATAGCCACTTCTTTCCTATTATGTCAATAGCAACTATATTTACATTAAATTTTTCCCTTATCCTTCTTATCGTATCTATTACAATTTTATGTTGCGAATGCTTTGGAGTAAGAAAGAATACCGTCTTATTATTATACAAGGCATATTCTAAGGAAGGTGCTAATGTTGCCGCAGTTTTTCCAATTCCAGAAGGAGCATTTGCTATAAGATTTATTCTATTTTTTATACATTTTTCTACATCTTCCATCAATTCCTTTTGCCCCTCTCTTACTTTTTCAAATGGGAATAGCATAATATTAAGGTTAAGAAATAAATTTTAAGATTTGTTGATATTATATCTTAAATAGAAAAATGTTTTGAAATAGATAAACTTGCAATAGATAAACATGCGCTGGTAGTCTAATGGTTAGGACACTGCCCTGCCAATACTAGTAGAGCGGCAGAGACGCGGGTTCGAATTTTAATAAAAAGAAATTCCCGCCCAGCGCACTTAATCGAAGATTTGACTCTAATCGATGATTTAATTTTCTATTCTAATTCAAAAATTTTCAATCGATATAAAGGATTTTTCGAAGAAGATGCTTTCAATTTTTATGATTTTGGTTTAGAATGTTATAAAACATGAGTGATAAAGGTTTTAAGAAGCCTCCAATCTATTTATCTCTTCAACTTATTTTCTCTCTAACTTTATAGAAAAATTTCTCTCTAACTTTATAGAAAAATATCATTTATAGAAAAATCTCAGCTAGCTATAGCAAAAAGAGAGAAAGATAAATATAATGATGTGATAATTTTATGTAAAAATTATCTAAGGAAACTATTTATATTTTGATTGTACTTCACACCTTTTTGCACAGCATTTCTCATTATTTCCTTAACTTCTGCAAAAAATTCTTTTACCACTTCTTGAACTTTGGCTTCACCTTTTTCGATCTTATCCATTCTTTCTTCTAAAATCTTTGTCAATTCTTCGTTGAGATATTTTCCGTATTTTTCCCTCAAGAAAAAGTAAACCTTTGCACCAAGCAAAGTTGAAACAAGCCTTTTATTAATTTCTTTCACGTATTCTCTTTTCTTCAAAATTTCCAAAATTTTAGCATAAGTTGAAGGCCTTCCTATACCTTTTTCTTTCATCATAGAAACTATTTCTGAATAAGTAAATGGATAGTAAGCTTGAACAACCTTTTTTCTTACAGAAAAAATCCATTGTTTTCCTTCTTTAACTTCCGGAATTTCTCTCGCATAAATAGGAGTAATTTTTGAAAAACCATCTTCTATTATTCTTGTCAAAAACTCGAAGTCCATTTCTTTTCCTGCTATTAACACTTTTATATAAACCTTTTCTACCTTTGTAGCTTTCATTTGACTAGCTATAAATCTTTTGAAAATTATATCATAAGCTTTAAGCTCTTGCTCACTTAAAGCAACTCTAATCGTTTTAAGAGCTATCATGCTTCTTAATCTTTCCAAATCTATAGCTTTTGTTGGCCTAATACATTCATGAGCTCCTTCAGTTTGCCATCTTCTTTCTTTAACAAAGTGCTCTCCAAATTTTGAAGAAATATAATCTTTTGCTATAGCTATTCCGGTGCTGCTTACAGTAGTGCTATTAGTTCTGTGATAAGTTATTAAACCGCTTTCGAAAAGTTTCTGAGCTATTTTCATAGCTTCATTTGCATCAATTTTTAATGAAGAAGTGAGCGCAGAAATTAAAGTATCTGTTGTGAAAGGAGGATATGGATTAATTTCCTCTACTTTTTTCTCTACTTTAAGAATATCTGCAAATCTATTTTTCAAAATTTTCTTCCATGTTCCAAGCTCACTCTTGAAAGAAAGTTTTAGACCATTCTTTAAAATAACGTTTATTAACTCTTGTTTTTCCTTCAACTTCTTAGTTCTTTCATATATCCAACCTAAAACAGGAGTTTGAACCCTACCTGCAGAAAGTTTATTGTTGTTAAAAACTTTCCAAAGCACGGGGCTTATGCTAAAACCTATCCATCTATCTTGAATTCTTCTCACAACCTGAGCTCCTACAAGGTTAAGATCGAAATCTTCTAAATTTTTTAAACTGTTGATTATTCCTTTTTTTGTAACTTCATGAAACCTTGCTCTTTTAATGTTTTGATTAAATGGCTTAAGCAAAAGATATAAGTCAAAAGCTATCTTTTCTCCTTCGGCATCGGGATCTGTGCCTATTACTACTTTATCAACTAAGCTTGCAATTCTCCTTAAAGCTTTAATTCTCGGCTCAGAGCTAACAAAATCTTTTTTATTGCAAATAGGGCAAGCATCATTTTCAACCTCTTTTCCACAGTGTCTACATTTTTTAATTGCTCTATATACAGGAACAAAATCATTATTAACTTTAACTCCAAACAAACCTTCAACTAAATCTAAATCAGTAATATGACCTTTGCTTGCCGTTATTATAGCTAAAGAATTCTCGATAAATACTTCGAAAGTTTTCAAATCTTCAATATTTTTTCTTAAAGGTCTTCCAAAGTATCTTGCTATAGTCCTTGCTTTGTTCGGCGATTCTACTATGAAAAGAATAGTGGAAAGAGAGATTCTTTCCTCGGATTTAAGCTTACCCTCTTGTGCTAGTAAGACATTTTCTCTATCTTTATCTATCTCTCTTATCAAAGAAGGTAATTCAACCTCTTCGAAATTTTTCCACTCTATATCTTCAAGGTAACTTAATTCTTTTTTAAGGTTATTAAAGGCCTTCTCATCATCTATAATCACAATACTTAGCCCTTTTGTCAGGCCTGCTATGTAAAGTCTACTAGTTCTTCCGCTTGCTTGAATATAAGCAACCTCGTCAACTACCAAAAAATAATATTCATTTTTTTCAAACCCAAAGGATATCGTAGGAGATTCTTTTAATGCTTTGAGTATATTTTGATCCTTTAGTATTTTTTGAAAGAAATTCATTCCTTTTAAAGCAACTCCTCTTATATATTCAAGAAAACCTTCCAATCTCTTATTTTCTTTTAAAGCTTCCGTAACAATTTTCAATTGTTCTGATGTTAGATTTTTGATTTTAGCCAATTTTTGAACTAAAATCTCAAATTCTTTCCTATATTCTTCTCCTATTGCATGGGAAATGTTGTTCAAAAGCATAAGCCATTTTGTAGGATGGAATTCTTGAGGGTTGATTCTAATCAAAAACTTTGGAATGCCTACAAAAATAGCATACCTTATTCTATGAGGCAAATCTATTCCTCTAACTAAAGGGCTTCTTAGAGTTGCCATTCCTATTAAACAATCAAGCTCTCCTTTCTCAAACATTTCAAAGTATTTTTTATTTGGCTTGAGAAAAGCTCTTGCTTTTATATTTTTTTCTTGAAGATATTTTTCTAAACTTTCTGCAAACTCGCTTCCTTTATCAGAAGGAACAAAAATTAGAGCTCCACCACCAACTTTTTTAATTATTTCTAAAACCTCTTCTTCAAAAGACCTTTTTGGTTTAAGATAAGAATCTAAGATTTTTCTTCCAAATTCAACCTTACCTCCAAGTGTAAAACCAAAGAGACGAGTTAAAATAAGAATGCTTTTAGTTCTTTTTCCTCTCGGAGTGGCACCACTTACTATAACTTGACACTTAATTTCTTCTTCACTTTTCATTTTTTCTATTTTTTGTAAAGCATCTTTCAGCTCGATTTTCTTTTCATAAACTTTTAGAATTACGTTCTTAATTTTTCTTGGCAATTTTAACATTTTAAAAACGTACATAACGCTTTTACTTCTCTTAAGAAAACTATCAACATCATCAACAAAAACCAAATCAACGTTTTGTGAGTTTATCTCTTCCCTTTTCATTATGCTTAAGTGAGTAGTAACTATTATTTGAGCTTTTTCCATTTTTTTAAGCTGCTCTTCCTTCTGTTTCTTTGTTAGCATGCTATGATAAAATGCTATTTCTAATTGCAAGTTAAGGCTTTCTTTAAAATTTTTTAATTTCTCGCTAACCTGATGCACAAGAATGCTTGTTGGTAAAATTATTAAACATCTTTTATTCATTTTTGATGAAGCATACAAGCTTAGTATGACTTGCATTGTAGTTTTTCCACTTCCTGTAGGAGCAATCAAAGCAAAGCTCTCTCCTTCTAGAAATCTTCTTGCCCAGAATCTTTGTAAAGCCCACATGTTAGTTTTCAAAATTTTCTGAAAAATTTTCTCGATTTCTTCCAAATGTTTGTTTCTTGAAGCTAGCTCGGTGAGAAATCCTTCTTTCATTTCTTTCGAATGATCTGGTAAGCAAATTTCGCAAGGTAAGCCTCTTTCTAGTCTTTTAGAAGTTATATCATTTCCACAGTTCGGGCAAAGTTCCTTATATTCAAATTCCATCATACTTAATCTTAATTTTAGGATTATTTTTAAAATTTATAGGCAAAAATTTATTTTTCTTATTTCTAAAGCTTGTTTACAAAGTTGTTTACTAAATTTTAAACAAGTTTAACTTTTTTTATTTTTCCGGTGTTTATCTTTTAACGAAAATTCTTTTTTATGAAATCTCATTTAAGCACATATAGCATGAAACAACTTAATAAAGAAAAGATATCTTAAGCTTTTGTGTTATCACCACTGTTATATTATTGCTATCTTCAATTAATCTCTCTTCATCTTTCTCAATCAAAATTTTATATAACGAATCTTTGATATCTTAGATTTTAAACCAAGATAGATCTAGTATTTTACCCTTTCTTATATGTTTTGCGGCTCATTTATTTTTATAAAGTATTGAACTCATTTATTTTTATAAAGATTGAACGAGTAATTATTTATTATTAAGAATGTGTGATAGGGATGGTGATTTTTAGAAAACGAAGCGAGAAGGAGCTTTTAAATAATTTTGAGATGGAAAGCCAAAGTGAAGAAAAATCTAAAATCGAAGCAGAGAGATACGAAAGCAAGGAATTAAAAAATATTGAAAAAGTATCTTCTTTTCCAGCTCCGCTTTTTGTGAAAGTAGAAAAATACAGAGAAATAATAACAACAATCCAAGAAATAAAAACATTGATTGCAGGTCTGAGAAATCTTTTTTCTATAATAGAGGAGATAGATC
Source organism: Candidatus Aenigmatarchaeota archaeon (assembly GCA_039000375.1). GTDB lineage: Archaea > Aenigmatarchaeota > Aenigmatarchaeia > GW2011-AR5 > JAHLMP01 > JAHLMP01. Next base: position 6,606 of record JAWBTS010000010.1, read on the forward strand.
AAGTAAAAAGCGATGCGTTAAATACTTTAAGAATTACTTTGCAAAGGGTTGAGAAGAATATAATCCAACTAGATGCTAACTTTTTGAGAACAGGAAGTGAGGAGATAGAAAAAGTGAAAGAAACAATAAGACCAAGAGCTATAGAAGCTAATGAATTAGAAGATTCTCTAAAACAACTTTACGAAGAGTTAGCTGCAATGAAAGACGAGATTGAAAAGATGAAAAGCCTTTAAGTAAGCTATCGAAAGGTAGAGACTATGGCAAGAAAAGGTTTATCTCCATTAGTTGCAACTGTTCTAATTGTGGCGTTTACAATTTCTACAGCAATGATTATAATGAGCTGGTATAGATCATTTTCTTTAGAAACAAGCGAGAGAATTGCAAATCAGACATCACAAAAGATAGATTGCTCTTATGGCGCAATTTCATTTAGAAACATTTGCACCAATGAAGATAATCTCACAGGCATAATAGAAAATACAGGAAACATAGAGCTTAGGAATATTGAAATTAATATCGTTTATAAAAATGGTACAACATTGGTTTATAACTCTACTCATCTTGGTCTCGAAGATCCTTTATTAGTTGGAAATAGAAAATATTTCAACATATATGTTGGAAATAAAAATGAAATAGCAATAATAGTATTAAGAACAAATTGCCCAAAAGTGGATGATGAAATTATTGGAAGCTCTTTAACTAATTGCTGAGTTTTAATAAAAATAAATATTATTTAATGCTTATAACCTAATTAGCAAAAGAAATATCAATGAAAAGCCAAAGTATTAAAAACTTTTTCATCACTTTAATATTTTAAATATTTTAAATATTTTATCGATAATATCCTCTTATCAAATTTCTGAAGGAGATTGTATGATAGAAAGAAAAAATATGGTTGGAACAACTACGTGTGGTATTAAGGCTAAAGATTGTGTAATTCTTGCAGCAGAAACAAAATCAACAATGGGAAATTTGGTAGTAAGTAAAGAAGATAAAAAAATATACCCGATTGATGATAAAATAGCTGTAACAACATCGGGCTCTGTAGGTGATTTACAGCAGTTAATAAGAATAGTAAAAGCTGAGATAAGCTTATACAAACTAGAAAGCACAGTAACAGTTAATGCTGTTGCAACACTAATATCGAATATATTACAGTCAAGCAGATTTTTCCCCTATCTTGTTGGATTAATAGTCGGTGGATATGATTCAACAGGACCAAAGATATATGGTATAGATGCAATAGGTGGTATAACAGAAGATAAATATATTGCAAGTGGTTCGGGATCTCCATTAGTTTATGGAATATTAGAAAAAGAGTATAGAGATGATATGAGCAAAGAAGAAGCTATAAAGCTAGCAATAGAAGCAATAAAGGCAGCGAGGGAAAGAGATGTTTTTTCAGGCGGAAAGCGAATAGATGTGGCGATAATAACGAAAGATGGAATTGAATTAAAAAGCTTTGAATAAAATTTTATATTTTTCAATTTAATCTCATTTCCATTTATTTCAAATCTATAAAATTTCTTTGTGATGAAAAATGGAAGAAATACTTCAAAAAGTAAAAGCTGAGATAAGGGAAGAGGTAATTAGTGAGATATGTTATGAAGGATCGAATATAATAATTTATACAAAGGATGAAGACTTTCTAAAGAACTCCGGAGAAGATATAAAGAATATTGTAAATAAGCTAAAAAAGAGAATAATGGTAAGGGCAGATCCAAGTATATTGGAGGATGTAGACAAAACAGAAAATATAATAAAGGAGATGATACCACCCACGAGCGAGATTACAGAGATATATTTTGAAAAAGAGTTTTCAAAGGTAATAATCCATGCAAAAAGGCCAGAAGTAATTATAGGAAAGAATGGAGAGATTGTAAGAAAGATATTGGAAAAAACCAATTGGACACCAAGCATAAAAAGAAGTGGTGATATCCAAAGCGAGCTTATAGTTGCAATAAGAAGAATGCTTCATAAGGAGGCTGAAAACAGAAAGAAATTCTTGCACGAGCTTGGAAAGAAGATATATTCTCCAATGAAAGAAGTAGAGTGGATTAGAGCTACATTCTTGGGCGGAGCTAGAGAGGTTGGAAGATCTTGTATTCTTTTAAGAACACCACAAACAAATGTTTTACTTGATTGTGGAATTTCTGTTTCAAATCAAAAAGAACCTTATCCTTATCTAAATGCCCCTGAATTTAATATTCAAACACTTGACGCAATAATAATTTCTCACGCTCACTTAGATCATTGTGGTCTTGTTCCACTCCTTTATGAGAAATATAATTTTAATGGTCCAATATATTGTACGGAGCCTACAAGAGATTTGATGGCATTACTTCAAATGGATTATATAGAAGTTTGTCAAAGAGAAGGAAGAGAAGTACCGTATGGAATAAGAGGAATAGAGGAAATGATTAAACATAGCGTTAGCTTAGATTATGGCGAGGTTACAGACATAGCTCCTGATATGAGATTAACTCTAGAGAATGCTGGCCATATGCTTGGCTCTTCTCTAATTCATCTAAATATAGGAAATGGGTTATATAATTTGCTATATACTGGAGATATGAAATACGGAACAACAAGATTGTTTTCACCAGCAAGAACAAACTTCACAAGGGTAGAAGGAGTGATAATAGAATCAACTTATGGTTCTGCAAGTGATGTGCATCCTAGCAGAAAAGAGGCTGAAAAAAATCTGATAGAAAGCGTAAAAAGAGCTATAGCAAGAGGAGGTAAGGTTTTAGTACCAAGCTTCGCAGCAGAGCGAGGGCAAGATGTTTTAGTAATATTGTGCTCTGTACCAAGAGAAGAGCTTGACATTCCAATTTATTTAGATGGAATGCTGTGGGATGCAACAGCAATTCATACAGCATATCCAGAATTTTTGAGTAAGAATATTGAAAATATGTTACGTCAAAATGAAAACCCATTCTTAGATCCAAGAATTAAAGGCATAGGTTCTCAGCAAGAAAGGGAAAGAGTTATTACTGAAGCGAGACCAAGTGTTATAATATCTACTTCTGGTATGCTTAATGGAGGTCCTATATTGAATTATCTTGAAAAATTAGGAGAAGATGAAAGAAATATGTTAATATTTGTTGGTTATCAAGGTGAAGGAACATTAGGTAGAAAAGTCCAAAAAGGATGGAGGATTATAGAATTCGGAACAAAAACTATTCAATTAAATTTAGAGGTTGTTACAATAGAAGGATTGAGTGGTCATTCTCCTCAAAAAGAATTAATAAACTTTATATATCATCTAAAAACAAAGCCAAAAAAGATTATAACAAATCATGGTGAAAATTCAAAGTGCGTTGAACTTGCAAAAGCTATAAGACAAACAATAAAAGCAGAGGTTGGAGCTCCGAGAAATCTGGAAACAGTGAGATTTAAATAAATAGAGATGATATACTATCTTTTCATAAAATAAATTAGTTCTCTAGCCTTTGCATTTGTTTTTATACCTCTTTCACAAAAAACTGTTCTACTTGCTAAAAAACCAGATTTTCTAAGATTTTCTAATATTTCTGAAATTTTTGGAATTTCTCCAACTCCAAATTTTTTAGCAATATAATGAGTATCATAATAAAAAGGAACTTCAATTTCATTCATTGCGATCTCGATAAGCTTTTTTCCTTCAAGATTTCTCAGATTAATTTCTTCTATAACATCTTTGCAAAAATCTTTATTATGAAGATTTCCTAGATATAGCTTGCCAATATTTTTTATCTTAGATGAAATTTCTTTTTCGTTCAATCTAATCCAATCTTCGTATTTTTCTAAACTTTCAAAATTTTTCGAGTTTCGCGAGATATTATCGCTAGAGATAAAAAATAACTTAACATAGTGAGCAGTAGAATAGCAAAGTAAAGGAGCTATCGACTTTTTATTCTCTTCGAACTTCTTTATTACAAAGCTTAAAAGAACCCTTGTTCCAACCTCTCTATAAAAATATAACTTCTCTACTCTAAATCCATATCTTTTTAAACAAACTTCTGGATACAATCCAAAAAGTACAGGCGTATCTGTAGCTGTAATTGAGAAAAGAGTAATATCTTTTGTTAGTGGAATGCAACATTCTATAAAACCTTTAGGAGATCCAAAAGGATCGATATCTATAAAATCAAATTTAACCTCATCTTTTTTAAGCATCAAAGCTAACAATCTAGCATCTTTGTTAAAAATTTTTACATTTAGAGAATTCATCTCTGCATTTCTTTTAATTAGATTATAAGCGTTTTCGCTTATATCATTAAGAATAACGTTTCCTCCAACCTCTTTTTTGTATCTTAGACCTCTTACTCCGCTTGCAGACATTAAGTCAAGAATTTTTGGATCTTTAATATTAAACCTTTTTATAAAACTTGCAAGAATAGCTATAGAGATGTCACGATCCATCTTCATTCTTGGATTGTAAAATCCAATATTCTTTCCTTCTTCAGGAATCCTTACATCAGGAACATTGATATAAATATCCCCTTCTTTAATTATTTTATACATAAAGAAAATAATTTTTTATTGAAAAATAAATTTGTGAATATTATGAGCAGTAAAAATGAGAGAGAAAAAGAGTTGATAGATATAGTGAAATTGATAAAAGACGAAAACCTTAGAGAAAAGACCATTGAAGTAATAAAAAATATTAAGATTAGTAATACAAACTTCAAAAAATATGAAAAGTATAAAATAGATTTCTCTAAAGCTTATGGAGGACCATCTACTTTTCATCACGCTTATGAAGGCGGATTAATAGACCATACCTTAGCTGTTGTAAAGATTTCCCTTGCACTCGCAAAAATATTCGAAGAATCTTATGGAATAGTGATAAATAAAGATTATCTGATAGCAGGAGCTATTTTACATGATATAATGAAAGTTTTTTGCTATAGAAAAGAGAAAGGTAAGATTGAAAGCACCGAAACTATGCTTGATCACGGAATTTGGGCATGCTGTGAGCTTTATCTAAGAGATTTTCCTGAGGAAGTTATTCATATAATAGCAAGCCATTTTGGTCCTAATGGGGCGAATCCACCTCAAACAATAGAAGCTTTGATAGTTTTTTATGCAGATTCAATAGATGCTACAATAGAAAGCTTGATAAATCGCATATAAAAAGTTTTATAAACTCCTGAAAATATATTTTATTGTAGTGAATAAGAATGGTAAGAGAAGAATACGAAGTAATACCTTTGGATCCAATAAGAGCATTAGAAAAGAGGATTAAAAAGTTAGAGGAGATTTTACAAGAAAGAACTACAGCAAGCGAGTATATAGAGCTTGTAAAGACAAATCAGCAGGTTGTTGGAGATTTGATAAGAATGAATACAGGAATAATAGACAAGCTAAACAATCTAACAACAGCTTTAGAAGGATTGATAAAAAGAATCGACGAGTTTTCAAGCAAGTTTGAAGTCGAGATAGAGGTACCAGGAGAAGGGGAAAGTAAAAAGGTTAAAGAGCTTGAAGAAGAGAATAGAAGATTGAAAGAAGCTCAGGAAGAGTTATTAGATAAGATATCCAAATTAGAGAAGAGGCTCAATGCGCTACTTCTTTCAAGAGTTCCTTTGAGAAAAACTGCGCAGCCAACACAAGCAACGCAAGTTGCAATACCAAGATAAATTTATAAGGAATATAATGTTGAAATCAATATAACATAAAAGCATATAACCTTAGCTATGTAAAATCGTATTATTAAGTAATTTTAGGGAGCGAGGAAATGAAGGCACAGCAAGAGATTATAACATATATTTTAATTACAGCCATACTTATAATAGTAATTTCTTATGCATATATTTGGGGTGTTGGAATAATAGAAAAAAATAGAGATGTTTCTAATCTGCAAAGGATAGAAGATATAATGAAAGAATTAAACAATAAAATAAAAAGCGTAGCGAACGTTGGGGGAAGAGAAAGTGTAAAGATTGATATACCAACCTTTAGCTTTGAGAACGGTGCAATAAAAATTTTTGTAGAGACAAAAGCAACGATATACGAGCCAGGAAGACAAATATATTTTACAAAAAATCCAGATTGCCATATAACAAATTCTTGTATATTAGGAAAAGATGAGCCAGAGATATTCTATGTTGAGAGCATAAAAATAGAAGAAAAATATCATATAACCTATTACTTGAGCTATAGAAATTTAATATCCTTACAAGATGGAAATGTATACCTTATAGTTTTGGTAGGAGAAAAGCAAATGGGTAAAGGTGAAGTTATAATAGAAAATAAGGGTAAAGTAGTAGAAGGAAATATGATAAAGACATTTATAGAGATAAAACTTGTTTAATAGGGTATTTGCTTTATTATAATTTTTGTTAAAGTTGATATGAATGGAAAAAGTTAAAATTAGAAAAATGAAAAAAGGACAGGTAAGATTAATATTAGAATTGTTTTTGTTTGCATTGGGTATAATGATAGCCCTATTTTCCTCTTCATTTTTTACTCAATTTTTGAATTGGTTTAGCCAAGTAGCAGAAGAAGGGCAGTTAGAGCTTGCAGCTAATGCTATATCTTGTGGCATTGTAAAAGCTCATGAACTTAATGCAAATGTAACAATTAATTTAGATTTAATTCCACAAATAGATGAGCGATCATATTTTATAGAAGCGTTTGGTAATCGCTTGCTACTCTACGATATTTATAATCATTCTTTGAGAAGGTCTAATGAGCTTTTTTATATTTCTGAAGATAAAAGTATTTATGGAAGCTCTACAAGCTCTTTTGGAAGAATAATTATAAGAGCTTCGGAGAATTCGATAGAAATCTCGAGATAGAAATTATTATTTGAAGGCGATGAGATGGAAGAAAATAAAAAGGAAGAAGGAAAACAAAAGATCTATATAATAATAAAGCCTAAAAGGGAAAAAAATAAACAAGAAGCTGAAGAGGCAAGAAAGTTTTTACCACAGCTATTTCAACAAGTTCCTTTACCACAAGCTTTGCAACCTAAAGAGGAAGAGAAAAAGGAGGAAAGCATTTTCGAAGAGAAAATAGAGCCAATACCTATGCAAGATCTTTTCGACAAGAAAATGGAGGATGTTAAAGAAGAAGAATTGGAAGAAGAAGAGCTAAGAAAGGTTTCTATGAGATATCCATTAATAACATTAAACAATAAGATTTTCGCATCTGCTAATATAATATGGAATCCAGAAACGAGAGAATTAAACTATATTCTTGAAGAACCAAAGCTAACAGGAGAGCAAATAGAGCTATTGAAAAAGATAGAAGGTTTTATTAAAGAGAAAATAAATGTAGATTTTACAAAACTAAGAAAAAGTGATGCAATAAATTATCTCACGAGATTATTCTCAGAAGCTTTGGATTACTTCAATATTAAAAAGATAAGAGATAAGAGTATTTTCGAGATATTCCAGTATTATCTTTTTAGAGATTTTATAGGAATGGAGAGAATAGAGCCATTGATGCATGATCCTTACATTGAAGATATAAGTTGCGATGGTGTTGGAATTCCTATATATGTTTATCATAAAGATCCGAGAATAGGATCAATAAAAACAAATATAGTGTTTGAGAATAGAGAAGTGTTAAATAGATTTGTAATAAAGCTTGGAGAACGTTGCGGAAAGGTTTTATCTCTTGCATCTCCTTTGTTAGACGGAACTCTTCCAGATGGCTCAAGAGTGCAAGCAACATTAGAAAGTGATATAGCTAGAAGAGGTTCTAACTTTACTATTAGAAAATTCTCTGAAAAACCACTAACGCCTATTCATCTATTAAAGTTTGGTACTTGCGATATTGCAACTTTATCTTATCTTTGGTTTTTGATAGAGCATGGTTGCTCTGCTTTGATAGCAGGTGGTACAGCAAGTGGAAAAACAACGCTTCTTAATGTACTTTGCTCTTTTATAAAACCTCAGCTCAAGGTTGTTTCTATAGAAGATACAGCAGAGCTACAGCTTTATCATCCTCATTGGGTACCTCAAGTAGCTAGAGTTTCAATAGCAAAAGAAGAAAGAGAAATAGATCTTTATGAGCTATTAAGAGAAGCACTAAGACAAAGACCAGATTATATAATAGTAGGAGAGGTAAGAGGAAGGGAGGCATATGTTTTATTTCAGCAAATGGCTCTTGGGCATGCTGGTCTAGCAACTATTCATGCTGAAAGCTTTCAAAAGCTGATAGATAGATTGACAACACCACCAATTAGCTTGCCAGCTTCTCTAATACAAAACTTGGACATGGTTATATTTATTGCAAGAGTAAGGTTAAGAGAAAAATATGTGAGAAGAATAATTTCTATAACAGAGATAACAGGTTATGATCGAGAAAGGAATGAACCAAAAGGTAATGATGTAATAAGATGGGACCCTATGCAAGATAAGTTCATTGCTCGCGAGAGCTATTTGCTTGCAAAGATTTCAAAAAGGACAGGAATAAAAATAGAGGATATAAAAAAGGATTTGAAAGATAGAGCAAAGTTTTTATATTTTCTTGCCAAAAAAGGCGTAGAAAGCTATGAAGAGATGGTAAGAGCAATCAATTTATTCTATACTGCAAGAGAAACAATAATGGAAAGGATCGAAGCAATGATATGATATTTTTTAGAAATGGCATTTTTAGAAATGGCGACAATCTCATAAGAATGATGCCTGTTGAAAAATAACTTTTTAATTTTTCGATTTTCTTCGTCACTTAAATCATCTTAGAAACTTGCAGTAGAACTTAAAAACTCTCAAGAATCTATAGATCGATTTGCAATTTTCATAAAGAATAAAACTAAGGATTAGTTACTTCTGGTATATAAGATGTTTGCTCTTTCCTATTTTTTAATTTTCTGAAGTAGAAAATTATGATTACTCCCAATAATATTATACCAACAACAATAGGGTTGCTTCCTCCTCCTACTATCATTCCTACAACATCAATTCCTTTTATCACATTTAATTGTAGCTTTACTTCTTTAGATTTTATAAGAAGATGCTCGCGTTCTCCATAATTTGCTATTACAAATAAATCTTTATTATCTTCCAAATCAAAGTCATCTAATTCGACATTAAAAACTACATTTCTTTTCTCATTCGGAGAGATTTTTATTATATCAGAAGAGAAAGCTTTATTTATACCTTTAACTATAAGCTTAGGAATCTTTATAATTACATAGGCATCAACATTTCCAGTATTATTTATCTCTATTGCCAATCTTTTATTGCCATAGTAATAACTTGCTGATATTATTTCAATTTCGCTTGAGTCGCTAACTTTCATTACATTTATCTTCATTCTAAGCGGTGGACCAAAAGAGCCCTCTTCTGTTAGAAAGGAATCTAAAGATTCTGATGAATCTCCATAAGAGATGTAAAGCTCTGCAATAATATCTTTTTCAAGATATTCTGCAGGTATTTCTATAGAATATCTATTATTTACTATGCTATTTGCACCCAAGAATACGGGCTCTTTATCAGCTATAGAAGCTATCTCAGAGTTTTCGAACATGATTTTAGATGTAGTAAAAACAAATGCCCCAGAATTTCCAGTGTTTCTTATAGAGATGATTAATGATTTAGAGTTTGGATCATATATAACTGAGGTAACATTTAGTTTTATATCTCCGAAAGGAAGAGGAAGCATTGTAAGAGCATAGACAGGAGAACCTGGTACAGCTTCTCCATATTTTATAAAAACTCCTATGCTTTTGTTGCTCTTGCTTCTTATCTGTTCTCCTATGTAAGTTAGGTGACTTCCTATTATAACAACGCTTTTTATATTATTTCTTATCATCCAATCTAGAGTTTCATCAGGCAATAAATTAGTTCCTACTAAAAGTATAGGATTTTTGCTAAGAAAGAATTCTTTTTCTATATATCTTCCATCTGTTATAGTTACCTGCGAAGCTTTATTTATTTTAATTACCTCATCAGCAACCTTTAAGCTGAGCCTGAATTTATTGCTATCTGCTATCTCTTTATTGACGTATTTCTTTATAGCGTCTTTTATATCCCTTGGAAAGTATCCTATTGCAAAAACATTCTTTCCTTCAAGTTTTGTCAATATATCAGCGTAATTATCTCTATCTAAAATAAATACCCAGCCATTTGTTGAGAGAGCAAGAGGAGTAACGATTATTGCCCCATATGAAAAATCTTTATAAATAAGATAAACATTATCTACTGAGAAATTCAATAGCTCTAGGGATGGATTTTTTACAATAAGCTTTTCTACCTTAAATCCCTTGCTAGATAAAAGGCTGTCAAGCCCAGGATAAAAATAATTTTCAGATTCTATAAGAAAGACATCTTGGTTTGAAGGCAAGCTTCTTAGAAGTGCTTGTGGGTTTGGATTATTTAAGAAATAAGTTTGATATCCAAGCTTTTGGCCATATAGCAAAGAAATATAAACATCCTCCCAATTCTGAGAGTTTACTACAATTATTTTTGATTCTCCTAGATTAGCAAGAATTAATAGAATAGCAAAAAATGGCAAAAAATATTTTTTCAGATTTTCGAAGCATTTCATTATAAATTCACTTTTGAAATAGTTTGTTATTGACAATTAATAATTACAAAAAGAAACTATTTAAAACTTATCTCAATTAAAGAAATTTTACTTAATTTTTTTACTTAATTTTACAAAGAAAATTTTAAAAAATATGAAATAAAAAAGCAAAAATTTTATGGAAGTTCTAGATAGAAGTAAAACGTTACTGTATTAGGATATTGAGCTGGCACACCTGCAAGCACTTGATAATCTACTGCTGTATTTTTAAAGCTTGTTCCTGCTCGTACAGCTTTTCCTGCCCATATCATTACATTTTCATTAGTTGCCTTCAATGCATAGGTTTTGAAAGTACTTCCTGGCTGGTTATTTGAATAAGTGTAAGTATAATTAACATTATTTATTGTTAAGCTCGCGCTTGTGAATTGTTCTTGCGAAGTAAATGTTACATTGAAAGAGTCTGCTCCACTCTTTAAGAAGCTTGGAAGCAAGTTATCGTTTGCATATAGTGGAACTATATTAGCAGTTGTCCATGAGCTTACTGTTCCATTGCATACATAAACTACTGAACCAGTAGGATCGCTTATTGTCCACTTGTAAAATATGTTATTACTACTATCTGCCAACCTTATATCTCCAGATATATTTCCGTAGAAACCTGCCCACTTGCCAGTTATTTGATAAGCGCTAACATTTACGTATGTGAGATTACCTCCCTGTGTTTGCACTTCTCCAGGGCTGCTGCTTTCACTTCCTCTTTCCTGATCTCCTACTTGCGTGACGCTTGCTCCTGTAGGAGCAGCTACTGCTAAACTAAAAATGATGCTTAAGATAAGCATCGAGATACTAGCTATCAAGAAAATATTCTCCAATTTTTTCATATTCTTTATTTTATGTTAACTTATATATAAAGGTTTCGGTATAAAAATTACAAACGTATTACAAGTGACTAAATCTTATTATTTTCATAAATTCGTAATTTTATATTGTATTCAATAAGAGTGAAGTTCATTTTAACTCAATTTCATCACACCAATAGAAATATTTGATATCTCTTTTTTACCTAAACCCTATTACTTTATCTTTAAACTAATTTTCATAATTTTAATTCGAATAATTTTAATTCGAGTTAAAAACTTGTAATTCATTCGTATAATTCATTCATGTTCTGAAATAGGTTTGAGAAATCGAAAATAGAATTAAGAAAAGAGTAATAGAGAGTAAGCGATAATTATTATAAATTATCATTAAATGATAGTTAAAGAATATAAAAAACGTTGAAAATAAAATTACTTTTGTAATACAAGCGTAAGAAAGCTTTAAATACTCCTTGAATCATAAATAATAAATCATGAAAAATAAGATTTTTATACTAGTAGCGACGATCCTATTGGCCTTTGGCTCAATAGGATTCGCAGCGGTTCCAGGAAGTGCGACGATATCAGGAAGTGGTAACTCAACTTACACACCACCAACTCCAGGCTCGATAGGTGTTCAAGCAGGTTATATTTATCCAAGAAGCTTAGAAACAACAATGTCAACATACCACTGGGCAGGTATCTATGGTAATGCTACTGGTAAGTTAGTTCTTGCAAGCGGTACGGAAGGAAATTACAAATACATGTACAACTGGACAGCAAGAGCAACATATGTAATA